>NZ_MPRL01000025.1:0-44372 GCF_002020875.1 Solemya pervernicosa gill symbiont
CATCTCCTTTTCGTGGATGCCTTCAGCATAGGAAAAGTGTTACCTATGTACCTGGACTGATCTGTTACCTATGTATATAACCCGTACCGCGCGATTTCTCTTTGGGTACTTTCTCTTATGCGGTTAAGAGAAAGTACCTCACCGCGCAGGGCGAAACCATCAGCCGAAACTCTGCAACAACGGTAAACCCAACCCACCAACCAATAACCACCCACCCAATAAAAAGGGCACGCCCCAAAGGGCGCACCCATCACCACCTGGCTGCATTCAGCCAATCAAATCAGAAGCCGATCAAACCACGCTGCCGAAGCTTTTGTCGGCTGCGCCTGCCGGTGCCTTCAGGCCCGCCAGTCTGCAACCCTGCGCAATCGGTCCACCTGGGAAGATTGTGTAGAGGTAGTTAAGACCTCCACTGGCATGAAACTCTTCATCAAGTGCATCGTGCAGGGCGCGTACATTCACCTTGCCGTCGTGCTTGGAGAAGTAGTCCTGTAGTGCGCGAATCGCGTGCCAGTGCTCATCTGAGAGACTAATCGCTTCACTGCCTGCCACTTCGACCGCCTCATCACGCGACCAGGTAACCGGAGCGGTCGGGAAATCGGGATCTATGTTCCTTGGGTGTAAAACATCGTGCATCGTCTGTAACATCTCTATCACCTCCTTATTAGCCGTAGGGCTTTGGTGATAGAAGTGTAGACCAACTATTAGACTCTGCTATTTATAAGTCCTTATAAATTAACTGTTTTAGGGTTATTCACCCCCTCTATCAACTTGACCGTGACGCCTGATTGCCACGACCGCGTCCACGACCACCGCCGCCACCGCGTTTCTGACCGGAACGGTTGGCAGGGCGATTGCCACCGCCGCCCGCACCACGCCCCTGTCCACGACGCCCCTGATTCTGGTTCTGCCCACGGCGCTTCATGATCGGTTCTGCCTTGATGGTCGGATCGGGTTCATAACCGTCGATCACCACCTTCGGCAGCTCACGTTTGATCAGACGCTCAATATCACGCAGCAGTTTTAGCTCATCGACGCAGACCAGTGACATCGCCTCGCCCTCATTACCGGCACGGCCGGTACGACCGATGCGGTGCACGTAGTCCTCCGGCACGTTGGGCAGTTCGAAGTTGACCACGTGGGGGAGCTGGTCGATATCGAGCCCGCGTGCGGCAATATCGGTTGCTACCAGCACACGAACCTCACCACTCTTGAAGTTGGCCAGTGCACGGGTACGCGCGCCCTGGCTCTTGTTGCCGTGGATCGCGGCGGAGGTGATGCCATCACGCTCGAGCTGCTGGGAGAGGCGGTTGGCACCGTGTTTGGTGCGGGTGAAGACCAGCACCTGCTGCCAGTTACCCTCGCCAACCAGCTGCGAGAGCAGCTCGCGCTTACGCTCACGATCGACCGGATGCACGACCTGCTCGACCAGTTCCGAGGCGGTGTTACGACGCGCCACCTCGATCAGCTCGGGTTTGCGCAGGATGCCGTCGGCGAGGCGTTTGATCTCGGAGGAGAAGGTTGCCGAGAAGAGCAGGGTCTGGCGGTCCTTAGGTAGCAGGGCGAAAACCTTGCGGATATCGTGAATGAAGCCCATGTCGAGCATGCGATCCGCCTCATCCAGGATCAGGATATCGACCTTGGAGAGGTCAACGGTACGCTGACCGGCATGGTCGAGCAGACGCCCCGGTGTTGCCACGAGGATATCGACACCACGACGCAGCTTCTCGATCTGTGGGTTGATCTTCACCCCACCAAAGATAACGGCACTCCTCAGTGGCAGGTGTTTACCGTAGGTCACCACACTTTCGTGGACCTGTGCGGCCAGCTCTCGGGTGGGTGTGAGTACCAGCGCACGCACCGGGCGCTGCCCCTTGCCCTGCGCCTCTTCGGTGAGGCGTTGCAGCATCGGCAGGGTGAAACCGGCGGTCTTGCCGGTGCCGGTCTGTGCGCCAGCCATAATATCTTTGCCAGCGAGAATAATGGGGATGGCCTGCTTCTGCACAGGCGTTGCTTCGGTGTAACCATTTTCGGTGACCGCACGAACGATTTCGGCCGAGAGACCGAGACTATCAAATGACATTTTTTGGATTGCTCCTGATGAGCCTACCCGTCTCAAATCTAAGCGGGCCGGTCCAGGCTGAATAACTTGGAAAACTTCTAGAATAACCGGATGGTCATGTAGATCGACGCAGACCGGAGTGCGTCGGAGGTGGCGCAGCTTAACAGATTATCTACGCCAGTTGGTTTTTATTCCTTGTCGATGACCTGACTGATCACCCTCAGTACCTCATTCACATCGATCGGCTTGGTCAGATACTCGTCGAAACCCTCGTTGAGACCCTTTTCGATATTACCCGGCAGGGCGGCGGCACTGATCGCAATCACCGGAATCTTCTCAGTTAGGGCATCTCGCCGCAGCTCGTGCAGTGCCTCGATACCGCTCATGCCCGGAAGGTTAACATCCATCAGGATCAAGTTGGGCAACAGACTTCGGGCCAGCTCCAGCCCATCTTCTGCATTGCTGGCTGAAACCAGACCGACGTGTTCCACCTTCTTCATCAGACGTTCTATCAGACGTAGATTGGCTGGATTATCTTCAACGTAGAGCACCGTATATTCGTGGTCCACATTCGCAGCTATCTGATAGTTAATCTCTTTGTGCGCACCGACTAACGTGCTCTCGCTAGCTAGCTCTTCATCGACTGCCAACGGAAGTTCAAACCAGAAGGTAGAGCCCTTACCCTCAGCGGTTTCGAAACCGAGATTACCGCCCATCATCTGTACCAACTGTTTGGTAATTGAGAGACCGATTCCGGTCCCCTCAATCTCACCACCCTCCGCATTGAGTCGGTGGAAGGGTTGGAACAGGTTATCGAGTAGATCCTTGGGAATACCGTGTCCAGTATCGGTCACCAGGATACGCAGATAATGCTCTGGTATAACCTCACTCTCGAGCACCACACTGCCACCCTCACGGTTATATTTAATCGCGTTGGAGAGGAAGTTGAGTAGCACCTGGGTGATACGGGTACGGTCGGCATGCAGCGGGGGAAGGTCGATGCCCGCCGTTCTGTCCTCAAAGGTGACGCCGCTCTTTTTTGCCAGTGTGTTGGCCATCACCCGGCAGCTCTCAATCGCATCATTGGCGCTGATATTCTCGATTGAGAGGGAGAGCGTTCCACTCTCTATCTTGGCCAGATCAAGGATCTGATTAATCAGCTCTAGCAGGTGTTCACCCGCCTTACTGATGTAGGTGAGCGATTCGAGTTGATCCTCATTGAGTGGTGACTCTGGATCACTCTCAAGCAGCTGACTGAAACCCAGGATGGCATTGAGCGGGGTACGTAGCTCGTGACTCATTGATGAGAGGAAACTCGACTTCGCCTCATTGGCGGACTCCGCCTCAAACTTGGCACTGCGCAGTTGATCCTCGGCATGTTTTCGTTCGGTGATATCGCGCATGATGCCGACATACATCCGTCCACCCGCTATATCGATACCGGAGACGTTGAGCTCCATGGGGAATTGACGCCCATCGCTGTGCTGACCAAATAGATCCCGCGCCTTATTGATAATACGCGGCTCATGCAGATCGGAGTTGTGCACATAGTCGTCATGTGCGGCACGCTCATCCTTCGGCAGCAGCATATTGACGTTCTGCCCAACCACTTGCGCTTCGCGATAACCAAACATGGCGCAGGCAGCCGGATTGATAATCTGAATTAATCCACGTGGATCGATCGTAACGATGCCGTCAGCACTGTTCTCGATAATTGAACGGGCACGCGCCTCACTCTCCGCCAGTGAGGCCTCTGCTCGCTGATGCGCCTCAACTCGCTCTTCGAGTGCATGGGTTCGCTGCTGAACCTCTCTGCTCAGGTCATTCTTGATGGCGACCAGGGTACGGTGTCGCCAGACTCCAAACAGCAGCAGTGTGGTGATAAATATGGCTGCAAATACCCACAGCAGCAGCTCTTTGGTCCAGAAGGGGGGCGGCGCTGCAAACCAACGATGGTAGATGGTTCGATACTCCGCTGAAGTCACAAACGCTGAAACCACCTCATTCAGCGTGGTCAGCAACTGCGCCTCACCCTTGCGCACTCCTATCACCCGTTTGATCTCTGTGAGTGGTGCAGCTGTAGTCGCCAGTGCACGCTCCTGCTTCGCCTCGGTCGCCAGTTTCCAGCCTACGGGTCCCGGATAGATCAGCGCATCGAGCTGGCCCGAAAGAAGTGCAAAGAGCGCCTGCTCAAAACTCTCGTACTGGGTCGCGTTAAGATCGTCGCGTTTAGCAACGATCTTGGCGCCGACATTCGATTTCACCACACCCACACTTCGCTCAATGAGATCATCCACCGTCTGGATCGACGCCTTGCTCTCACTACGGATAAAGATCGAAATCGGGAAGGTCTCGACGGAGGCGGTGAAATCGAGGAATGAGCGACGGCTCTCTGTTGCACCAACGTTGGGGATCAGATCAACCCCGCCCACCTTCGCGGCTGCAAACACCTCTTTCCATGTGGGCATGACACGGTATTCGATCTGCAGATCCGCTTCGGCGGCCACGGCATCCATTACATCGATGGCAAACCCTGTTGGGCGACCCTCTCTATCCAACTTGTAGTAGGGGGGGAACGATTCGGGAACAGCGGCTATTAAACGCTGAGATGTCGGATTCTCCTCAGCCGCAGCAAGCGGAAACGCAGAGAAGAGCGCCATCAAAGTGATGGCGATTGAGAACAATCCTCTCTTCCAGCCTGTTGATCGATACATTGTTTATTAATTCTTAGTATTCAAAGCGTGCAGCTGCACTGAAATCCCCTACAAATCTTATTCTATACAAAAACAGTCGGGAACTTAACTGGGGATCGTAAACAATTGTATAAGCAATCGACGTAGATAACCCTAGCGGCTCGGTCGAGCCTTTTGAGACGACACGGGTGGTGTCAGTAGAGTTCGAGCCGTGATATCTCGATCTCGGCAACCAGCGTACTACCGGCCGTTTTTATCAACTGTCGCTTCACGGCGGAGAGCGCTTCGACCCTGAAGGTCTCCTGATCCTGCTCACTGATGTGATCTTCAATGGCGTGGCGTTTTACAAAATCGGTTAACAGCATCATCACTGCCGACTGAATCGCCGGTCGATGTCGTTTAATCAGCTTGCGTTGAGAGGCGTCTTTGGCGGTCACGATCACTGTCACCGTCAGATAATGCTCTCCCTGCTCATCGACATTGACGGTAACCGGGGCAATCGCAACCCTAGCAGTTCCCACATGCTTATCGACTTGATTGAGTCCTGCGATATTACGATAGGCGGCTGCATCGGTTTCACCATCAAGCGGTCGGACCAGATGCTTGGCAAACTGAACCGTGGCACTATCCTCTCGCTTATCTTCACCCCACTTGAACTTCTCCATCAGGCTGCCGCCTTCGAAGCCACCGAGTAAGAAGAGCAGTGCAAGTGCTACCACAACCAGCAATAGCAACCCGCCCTTGAGAGCAAGCCTAACCGCCACACCCGAACTACTCTGCGGCTGCGCACTCCCTCGCTCTTCTCTCTCGTCGATCATCGGTTCCGCATATTGCTGTTGCACTAAACCGAAACTAATAGAAGTACCTCTTTAAGCGTGTGTACATCGGTCACACTTCCTTGCGCCCAAAAAAAAACCGCCACACGGGCGGTCTTTTCTGTGACGGAGTCGGCAGAAATCAGCCGGCAGAAAGTACCTTCTCCGCCGCCTCGATTGCTGCGCCACGGCTGTGACCCGCACCCAGACCACTCAACACGTTGTCGAGTGCACTGAGACAGAGACGCACATTTTTCGCATTGGCGGCGTGGCCCATCAGACCGATACGCCATACCTTGCCCGCCATCGGACCGAGGCCCGCACCAATCTCGAGGCTGTAGTCGTTAAGTAGCTTGCCACGTACCACCGCATCAGCGATCCCTTCAGGAATCTTCACCGCATTGAGCTGTGGCAGACGATCCGCCTCAGCCACGACAAACTCCAGACCCAACGCCTCAAGGCCTGCACGCAGTGCCATGTGGTAGTGTTTGTGACGTGCCCATGAGTTCTCCAGACCCTCCTCTTTGAGGATCAGCAACGACTCGTGCAACGCATAAAGTGCATTGATCGGTGCGGTGTGGTGGTAGGCACGCTTGGCACCCTCACCCCAGTAACCCATCACCAGATTGAGATCAAGGAACCAGCTCTGCACCTTGGTCTCACGCCCCTTGATGTGCTCAAGCGCACGCTCACTGAAGGTGACTGGCGAGAGGCCAGGGGTGCAGGAGAGGCACTTCTGCGTGCCGGAGTAGACCGCATCGAGCCCCCACTCATCGACCAGCAGTGGTGTACCGCCGAGTGAGGTAACGGTATCGGCGATGCTCAGGCAGTTATATTTACGCGCCAGCTCAGCAAGGCCCTTGGCATCGGACTGTGCACCCGTTGAGGTTTCGGCATGGACAAAGGCGAGCACCTTGGCATCGGGATTCGCCTTGAGCGCATCCTCGACCTTATTGAGATCGATCGCGGTGCCCCACTCATCCTCGACCATGATCGCCGTGCCACCGCAGCGCTCAACGTTCTCCTTCATGCGACCGCCGAAGACGCCGTTCTGCGCCACCACGACCTGGTCACCCGCCTCAACCAGGTTGGCAAAGCAGCTCTCCATACCGGCCGAGCCGGGTGCCGAAACGGGCATGGTCATCTGGTTATTGGTCTGGAAGGCGTACTGCAGCATCCCCTTCAACTCATCCATCATCGCGACGAAGACGGGATCGAGGTGGCCGATGGTGGGGCGGCACATCGCCTCCAGAACACGCGGGCTCACATCGGAGGGGCCGGGGCCCATCAGGGTTCGCTGGGGTGGGTGAAAGGTACGCTCAGTCATCTTGTTGTCCTTCTCTATGTTCATGAATTCTTAAACTTCTACAAAAGCTGGGGGCAAATCCTGACACAAACATTCTGTCTTTTCACCCGGTAAATATCAGGGCATTTCGTCGAACAGTTCAATCCAGTGCTTCACCGGCACTTCAGCCTGACTGCCGATGTGCATCTGGCAACCGATATTGGCGGTAACAATCAGCTCTGGCATGCCGCGCTCTAGGTTCTCCACCTTGTTATCGAGCAGCTGCTGCGAGAGCTTCGGCTGCAGCAGCGAGTAGGAACCGGCCGAGCCGCAGCAGAGGTGTGAGTCGGCAATTTCAGTCAACTCGAAACCGGCGCGGGTGAGAATCGACTCCACCAGTCCGGTCAGCTTCTGGCCGTGCTGCAGGGTGCAGGGGCTGTGGAAGGCGATGCGTCGCCCACGGCCGACACCCTCGAGCAGTGAACCCAGCGCCTCGGCCGGTTCACGCTGCAGCGCCTCGCTGAAGAGCGCCGCCATTGCACTCACCTGAGCCGCCTTCTCGGCGTAATCGGGGTCGTGCTTGAGCAGCTCGCCATACTGTTTCACCGTTACGCCGCAGCCGCTGGCACCGATCAGCAGCGCCTCGGCCCCCATCTCAATATGGGGCCACCAGGCATCGATGTTACGGCGCATAAAATTGAGCGCCTCCTGCTCGGCCGAGAGGTGATGACTCAGCGCACCGCAACAGCCCGCCCCCTCGGCACGGATCAACTCGATACCAAGCCGATCAAAAACGCGCAGTGCCGCCGCACTGGTCTCTGGCGTAACCACCGACTGCACACAACCCGCCAGCAGCAGCATCTTGCGTGGGTGGTTCTCCACCTTCGGTATTTTGATCCTCTTCACCAGCGGTATCTTCTTGCGTAGCCGCTTCGGCAAGGTCTCGCGGAAGAGCCAAACAGCTTGCAGCAGTGCTTCAAAACGGGTGGGATAGGGGAGCACACCGCGCAGCAACCAGCGCTTGAAACGTTCCAGCACAGGCCGCTTCACCTGCTGCTCCACAACACTGCGCCCAATATCGAGCAGTCGTCCGTAACGCACTCCGGAGGGGCAGGTGGTCTCACAGCTACGACAGGTAAGGCAACGATCGAGGTGCAGTTGAGTCGTTGTGGTCGCTTCGTTCCCCTCCAGCAGCTGCTTAATCAGATAGATACGTCCACGCGGACCGTCGAGTTCATCACCGAGCAGCTGGTAGGTGGGGCAGGTAGCGGTACAGAAACCGCAGTGGACACAGCTGCGCAGAATCGTATCGGCCTCCGCACCCTGAGCTGTTTCGAGAAACTGTTGTGCCATCCGCGTCTGCATCGATCAGAGCTCCGCGTAGAGGCGGCCAGGATTGAGAATCCCGTGCGGATCAAAACTCTGTTTGAGACGACGGTGCAGAGCCATCACTGCAGTGGGCAGCGGCTGGAACGGCGCAGAGTGATCAGTATGGTTTCGATAGGCGGTAGCATGACCACCCGCCTTGGCAGCGGCATCGAAGATCGTCTCAGCGCGCGCACTGCTCAGCAGCCAACGCTGTGCGCCGCCCCACTCGTAGAGCCACTCACCCTCGATATCGAGTGGTGGTGTATCGGAGCCGATCGAGAGACGCCACAACGGTTGCTCGCTGTTGAAGAAATCGTGCTGCTGCTCGCGTAGTGCCTGCCACCAACCGTCTGCTACCGCAGGGTTGAGCCACTCGCCTTCCACCGCATGACACGCAGCGGCGACACCCTCGGGCGTGCCACTCAGACGGATCACGAGACCGTCATCGTCGATGGCACTGGCTGAGATGGGCAGTGGCTGCTGCGAGAGCTGGTGGATTCTGGCCAGTGCCTGTTTGGTACTCAAACCATCGAAACGAAGCGTCACCTCATCCTCGGGGCGGGGCAGAACCTTGAGCGAGACCTCAAGCAGGATGCCAAGGGTACCGAGCGCACCAGCCATCAGTCGCGAGAGATCGTAGCCCGCGACATTTTTCATCACCTCACCGCCGAAGCTAAGGATCTCGCCCTTGCCATTGAGCAGTTTGCAGCCGAGCACCAGATCACGTGCCGCGCCGGCATAGGGACGGCGTGGTCCGGAGAGGTTGCAGGCGATGGTGCCGCCAAGGGTGGCCGTTTCATCGAAGTGGGGCGGCTCGAAGGGGAGCATCTGATTCGCGGCCAACAGCGCCGCTTCGATCTCCCGCAGCGGTGTACCACCGCGGGCGGTGATGGTCAGTTCGGTCGGCTCGTAACTAACGATGCCGCTATGTGCGGTCAGCGCTAACTGCTCGCCTCTCGGCTCACACCCATAAAACCGTTTGCTGCCACCACCGAGTAGCTCGAGCACTCTACCCTCTGCACCCGCCTCTGTGACGCGGCACTGCAACTCCTCTGCGATATCACCACTGGCCATCAGAAGCGCTCCAGCTCGGGGAAGGGGAGCTCACCGTTATGCACATGCATGGCACCGAACTCGGCACAACGGTGCAGCGTCGGCACCGCCTTGCCAGGATTGAGCAGGCGTTTAGGGTCGAACGCCTCTTTAACTGCATGAAACTGGCTCAGCTCCAGCGGCTGGAACTGCACACACATCTGATCGATCTTCTCCATGCCGACACCGTGTTCGCCGGTAATGGTGCCGCCAACCGCGACACAGAGTTCGAGGATCTTGCCGCCCAGCTCCTCGGTGCGCTGCAGTTCACCCGGTGTATTGGCATCGTAGAGAATCAGCGGATGGAGATTACCGTCACCGGCGTGGAAGACGTTGGCGATCGGCAGCTCATACTGTTTGGAGAGATCGGCCATCGCCGCCAGCACCTCAGGCAGCCGCTTGCGTGGGATGGTGCCATCCATGCAGTAGTAGTCGGGGGCGAGACGGCCGACAGCGGGGAAGGCCATCTTTCGTCCCTTCCAGAATGCGATGCGCTCCGCCTCATCGACGGCGGTACGCACCTCGGTGGCGCCGCTCTGCTTGAGAATTTCACGCACCTTTAATATGTGGGCCGAGACCTCTTCGTTGGTGCCATCGAGTTCGCAGAGCAGGATCGCATCTGCATCACGCGGATAGCCGGCGTGGACGAAATCCTCCGCCGCCTGGATCGCCAGCTTGTCCATCATCTCCAGTCCGCCGGGAATAATTCCGGCGGCGATGATCGCACCCACTGCACCGCCCGCTTTGGCAATATCGTCAAAGGCGGCCAGTACCACCTGGGCACGCTCCGGACGCGGCAACAGCTTCACCGTCACCTCGACGATCACACCCAGCATCCCCTCGGAACCGGTCATCAGCGCTAGTAGATCGTAACCCGCACTATCGAGCCCGTTGCCACCGATCTCCAGCAGTTCGCCCTCAATGGTGATCACCTTGATCTGCTGAATGTTGTGAACCGTCAGGCCATATTTAAGGCAGTGCACACCCCCGGCGTTCTCCGCCACATTGCCGCCGATGGTGCAGGCGATCTGTGAAGAGGGATCGGGTGCGTAGTAGAGACCATGCGGTGCAACCGCTTCGGAGATGGCGAGGTTACGCACCCCCGGCTGCACCCGCGCCGTGCGACGCTGCGGGTCGATATCGAGAATCTGATTAAAGCGTGCCAACGAGAGCAAAATGCCCTCTTCAAACGGCAGTGCACCGCCAGAGAGACCGGTACCGGCACCGCGAGCCACAACCGGGACATCGAGTTCATTACAGAGTTTAAGAATCGCCTCGACCTGCGTCACCTCAGTCGGCAGCACCACCAGCAGCGGCAGACGACGATAGGCGGAGAGGCCATCGCACTCATAGGGGTGCAGCGACTCTTCATCGGTTAACAATCCATCTGCAGGAACGATCCTGCGCAACGCATCGATCAACGCTTGTTTGGTTTCGGACGAGAGCGGCTCCCGCTCCGAGTGGTGGTGACTCATATCACGCTTTTTTTATAGATCAGATAGGCGAGTCTATCAGTAGGGTATGGCAGCCCTCCACCCTAGAAGATTAAGGGGTATTTGATCTTTGATTTTCACCCGACAATTTTCCCACTAATAACAGCCACCGAGACGACCTTGATTTGAATATTGAGATCGGTGCTAATAGTGAATTCAACGAGTCACCGATGAAGATCTGAGATCTATGGTGTTATTTAAATAGCCATAACATCACCCTCGTAACTGCACACCGCGATAACAGATGCTGTAATTTCGTTATTTTTCTCAGCTATATCCACACACACCGACAGGTTAAGGGTGTTTTTAAATTAATTCTTATATACTGCCGTTAATTAATAGAATCGAATAATAAAGGGGGATATACCCCTCTGGTCATACCACGGCAGGTAAACCATGAACTCAAACGGACTCTCCACACAGATACTCATTGCCCTGACCAACCACCTACAGGATGCCGTCTTCGCTGTCGAAGAGGGGTGTTTCATCTTTGTTAACCAGCGGGTCACCGATCTGTTTGGATATTCGGAACTGGATATCATTGGCCAGCCGATTCTAGATTTCGTTTTTGAAGAGGATCAACCTCTGGTAGCCGCGCGTTACAAGGCACGGCTGATGGGTGAGCAGGTTGAGAGTGAATACAGTTTCAGGATCGTCACTAAAAGCGGCGAGGTGCGCGAGGTAAATATGCGTGTCGGTCTCACACAGGACGATGAACACTCCACTACATTAATCGGTTCACTGCAGGATATTACCGATGCCGTTCAGACCCGTGCAGCCCTTGAACACTCACAGGCCGATATAGAATCGATCCTCAACAACATGCCGGATGTCTTCTATCGCACCGACATGAACGGCGTCATCACCCTGATGTCGCCCTCCTGCCATGAGGTGATCGGTTACACGCCTGAGGAGATGATCGGCAGGCCAATGGTTGATTTCTACTGCGATGCCAGCGACCGGGAACGGATTGTCCAGGCACTGACCGAAGGAGAGGGAAAGGCCCAACTTGTTGAAGCGTGCCTACGCCATAAGGACCAATCGTCGGTCTGGATCTCCAGTAATGCCTACATCCGCTACGATGAGTCGGGTGAAGTGATCTGTATCGAAGGGATCTCGCGAAATGATACCGATCGTAAAGCACTCGAGGAGCGACTGGCCAAGCTGGCCAAGTATGATGGCCTCACCAAGCTCCTTAATCGCCGCGCCTTTCTTGAAGAGGCGGCACATCAGATAGAAATAGCCCACCGCTACCATCGGCCGTTGTCGATGATGATGCTCGATCTTGACTGGTTCAAGACAATCAATGACCGCTACGGTCACTATATCGGTGACGAGACGCTGGTCTATTTTTCGCACGCCTGCCAGGCCGTGCTACGTAAGACCGACATCGTTGGCCGCATGGGTGGTGAGGAGTTTGCCGTACTCTTCCCCGAGACGAGTGGTGAGTTCGCGAATGATATGGTTGAGCGCCTGCGTAGTCGTCTCAGTAATCCAATTGACGTAGGCAGCGTTACGCTGAAGATCACCTTCTCTGCAGGGCTGATCACTCTTAAGTCCGACGACCACTCAGCAGAGATGATGCTCAAGCGCGCTGATCAGCTCCTCTATCAGGCAAAGGAGAATGGACGCGACCAGATCGTGATTGAAAGTTAAGATATTCTTTACTGTTATATTCCCCCTTTCGCAGTTATGGTAAGCCTATAGATTGAGGGTTACCAAGGTTCTGACACCCTGCCAGAAACCACTGCTAATACATTTGTAATGCACCGAAATAGCAACTTCGCCAAGCACCTTCTCTGGTTGTTCCTGCCAGTTGCTATCATCGTCATTTCTGGCGCAACGGCCATCTACAAGTCTGAAACCAGTGCCGACTTGTCACTCATTCGCCTCTCTGAAGATGCCACCGTTCGTGTCTCTTCCAACACCATCAAGAGAATCGTTCAGTCGATCACTCGTGATCTCGCCTTTCTTGCCGAACAGGAGACCTTCATCGAGATGGTCTCCAATGGCAATGGCCATCGAGATCTGCTCATCAAAGATTGGCAGAGCTTCTCTCATACCAAGGGCATCTACGACCAGATCCGTTGGCTGGATACCGAAGGTCAGGAACAGGTAAGAATTAATTACAACGGTGGAGAACCCATCAGCGTTCCTGAACACAAGTTACAGAACAAGCGCAAACGCTATTACTTTACCGACACCCTGCCTCTTAACAGGGGTGAGTTCTTTATCTCTCCGCTCGATCTGAATATCGAGCAGGGAAAAATTGAACGGCCTATAAAGCCGGTGATCCGCATCGGAACACCCGTTTTTAACCACGAGGGAGAGAAACGGGGAATTATCCTTTTAAACTATTTCGGCAATGAATTATTACGCGCTTTTTCACAAGCCATGAGTGATACCGACTCTCATACCTGGCTGATCAATCGAGATGGTTATTGGTTGAAAGGTTCAAACAGCAATGCCGAGTGGGGCTTTATGTTTAACGAACCCGATCTATCACTCCCCGCTCTGTATACGGCTGCATGGCAACAGATCAACGCGACCGAAGAGGGTCAATTTAAGGACCAGCATGGGCTGTGGACCTTTAACACGATCTATCCCCTGATCGAGGGGCAGAAAACAAGCACTGGCACAAATGAGACATTTGCTGCGAGTCGTTCCGAACTCGCTAGCAGGGATTACTACTGGAAAGCTGTGCTCCTGCTCCCCACCGACCAATACCGTGCTACAGCACATTCGCTGGTCCTGGTCACGATAGCCCTTGTTGGCGGTCTATTTTTCGGCTCATGGCGTCTGGCCACTGCCTGGGTGCGTGAAGAGAAGGCACAGGAAAAATTACGCCACGTTAATGAACATCTGGAAGAGACTGTTGCTTCAAGGACAGAAGATCTACGCAACGAAATCACGGTTCGCCAACACGCCGAGGAAGCCTTGAGACATCGTGAACAACGCTTCAGGTCCATTACCAACACCTCCTCTATAGCAATGATCATCACCGTCGATCACCTGGGCAACGTGGTCACCTGGAACCCAGCCGCTGAGCGGACATTTGGTTATTCAGAATCTGAAGTTATTGGAAAACCTCTCACTCAGGTTATGCCCGAGAGATACCGGTCTCAGCATAAACAAGGTTTGGCCAATGCAGTCAGCGGTCAATTGACGCGTGTCATGGATAGAACTGTTGAGGTTCATGGACTGAAAAAAGGCGGCGAAGAGTTTCCGATTGAGCTATCACTGGGTACCTGGAAACAGGATGGTAAACAATATTTCAGTGCCGTCATCCACGATATCAGTGAGCGTCGAATTGCCGAGGAACAACTTAAACACATTGCCAATCACGATACGCTCACAGGATTGCCATCACGCCGACTCTGTCTTGACCGAATCAAAACCGCTGCCGCAACGGCCAAACGTGATAATAATCGTGCGGCCGTCCTGTTTATTGATCTCGATGGTTTTAAGGGTGTTAACGACACGTTGGGACACGAAGCCGATGATGCACTCCTGGTCAATGTCAGTAAACGACTCACCCGCTGTGTCAGAGAGATCGATACGGTCGCACGCATTGGTGGCGACGAGTTTGTTGTTGTCCTGTTTGGTCTCGACAACAGAGAGAGCATCACCCATATCGCCGCCAAGCTGATCCACGCCCTGTCGCAACCATTCCAACTTGGAGACGAAGAGGCCGTCATTGGTGCCAGCATCGGCATCGCTATCTATCCCGACGACACGGACAATTCAGACCTACTGCTAAAGCTTGCCGATGAGGCGATGTATTGCGTCAAGAATACCGGGAAAAATAGCTATCAGTTTTATCGCTGATACGCTCAGGGTTTTCTTTATCCAACATCAGGAGTTCGTCTCACCAGCACTTATTGCGGTGAGATAACCGCTCTGCTAGCATCTCCCACAATTCGAAACAGACTTAATTACGGAGGGTACTCATGATTGTAATCAACACCTTCCGGGCAACCAGCAAGTAACAAATCGCTACTGCTCCTTGCCCGGTCTCTGGACCGGGGCAGACCAACGCCCCTCAAGAGTAAATCTACTCGGCGCACAACCGCGCCAGGGGTTCTTATGTCAAATCAATACTCGCTCGCCCAACTGGGCTGGCAACCATTTTTCCAGCAACAGATCTCACTCGAGGAGTGGGAACCCTCTATCTTTGCCCGTGTTGCTAGCTATCAGCGTTCACAGATCTCACTGTTCACCGTTGACGGACAGCGCACGCTATCGGTAACACCCAATCTGCCACCGATCACCGTTGGCGACTGGCTACTGCTCGGCAGCGATGGAAGCTTTCAGCGACTGCTCGAACGTCGTTCACTCTTTTCACGCAAGGCGGCGGGCAGCAAGGTTGAACGTCAACTGATTGCTGCCAATATCGATACGCTCTTTATCGTCACCTCGCTCAACCAGGACTTCAGTCTCAGTCGTATTGAGCGTTACCTGTCACTGGCTAAGCAGAATGACGTCGAGGCGGTCGTGGTGTTGAGCAAATCTGATCTCTGTGACGATGTCGATAACTACCGTGATCAGGTTGAAGCGCTCGATCCACTACTATCGGTTGTTACAGTAAATAGTCTCGATCACAGCAGTACGGCTACGCTTGAGTCCTGGTGTGGTAGTGGGCAGACCGTTGCACTGCTCGGCTCATCAGGTGTCGGCAAGTCGACGTTAATCAATACGCTCTCTGGCACAACCACTCAGGCGACCGCCTCGATACGCGAAGATGACAGCAAAGGTCGGCATACAACCACTGGACGTTCGCTACATCTATTAAACTCTGGTGGACTGTTGCTCGACACACCGGGTATGCGAGAGCTACAACTGGTCGACTGTGAGGAGGGGGTAGAAGAGACCTTTGCCGAACTGCACACACTCGCGCAGCAGTGTCGCTTCTCCGACTGCCAACATCATTCGGAACCCGGCTGTGCCATACAGGCAACAATTGACGCAGGCAGCATCGATGCACGTCGACTCTCCAGCTATCAGAAGCTGCTTCGTGAGCAGGCCTTCAATAGCGCCACTCTGGCTGAGAGGCGTGATCACGATCGCAACCTGACACGCTACTATCGGTCGGTCCTGACTGAGTCGAAAAGATTCAAGGAGCAGGGATAGTCTCATGGCACCGTTAACCATCAGCAATAGCGTCACGATCCCAGAGGAGGAGATCGAACTGACAGCCATCCGCGCCCAGGGCGCGGGTGGTCAGAACGTTAACAAGGTCTCCTCGGCGATCCATCTGCGCTTCGATATCAGAGGCTCATCGCTTCCTGAAATCTATAAAGAGCGGTTATTGGTGCAACGCGATCGGCGCATCAATAGCGATGGCGTTATTGTGATCAAGGCGCAACGCTTTCGCACTCAGGAAAAGAATCGTGATGATGCACTGGAACGTCTCAGGGAAATCATCAAGGCAGCGATGGTCACACAGAAAAAACGTCGTCCGACCAAACCATCAAAGAACTCACAGAAACGTCGACTCGACAGTAAGGCCAAACATGGCAAACACAAGGCACTACGTGGTCGCGTCAGAGAGGATTAATTCATGGCCATCAAGGCAACCATTTTTAAGGCTTCACTACAGATCACCGACATGGACCGCAACTACTACCAGGGGCACGAGCTGACCATCGCTCGTCACCCTTCAGAAACCGATGAGCGAATGATGCTGCGACTACTCGCCTTCGCCCGGCACGCCGATGAGGCGCTCACCTTTACCAAGGGAATCAGTACCGACGATGAACCTGACCTGTGGCGCATGGATCTGACCGGCGCGATTGATGAGTGGATAGAGTTGGGGCAACCCGATGAGAAACGCATTCGCCAAGCCTGCGGTCGCTCTAAACAGGTGATCATCTACTGCTACAGCGGTCACAGTGCTGAGCTATGGTGGGAACAGTTAAAGGCAAAGGCGGCAGGAATTAAAAACCTTAGCATCTATTCGGTCGCACCAGAGAGCTGCAAGACGCTGGGAACACTTGCCGAGCGCAACATGCAACTACACACCACCATTCAGGATGGTGATATCTGGTTTGGTAATGATGATCAAAACCTCGCTATCGAGATCTCAACCTGGCAATAGAACCGTTAAACCAGCGACTCAACGCTATAGACAATCTGTAAGGTGTGTTCACCACCTGGATCAATCGTAACCACATCATCGGCTGCGTTGGCGCTCTCGACGCAGACCATTTTCAGATAGCCATTCTCACCCAGATCACCCATCTTCTCGGCCGTCTCGATCCAGGGATTCCAGACGATGGTGGAGTTGCTGCCACTCTTGTTGATACGTATACGTCGCTGCAGGGCGGGATCATCGATCGTACAATCGATCGACGACTCGAGATAGATCCGATCGGTCTCTTCGCTGATGCTCACATCACCCGACTGCTGTTTGCGTTCAAAACCATCCACCTTGTCGAGGTAGGGACAGCCATCAAGTCCACCAATGCTTATCTGACTCGCATCGCCCACAGCAAAATAGGTGTGCAATGCCTGACCTATGGTGAATGCATCGCTACCCTCATTACGTGTGGTCAGTGCGAATCTCAACTGCTTGCCTACCGCAATACGGTACTCAAGCTCAGTTGCATGGGGCCACTGACTCTTTGCTTGCGAGTTCAACATCGGGCGCAGTGTTAGCTCGACCTCACCGCTCTCGAGTAATGCACTGCCACTCAACTCCCAATCAATGGTGCGTGCAAAACCGTGCGCCGGATATGACAACTCTAAGGTATGTGGACCGAACCACGGCCAGCAGATAGGCACACCACCACGCACCGATTTTCCGGGTGCAAACTTGGCATCCTCTGAGACCCAGATCACCTCTGCACCACCTTCAGGAATCCAGCTGAGCAGGTGAGCACCCTGCAGTGCAACGCTCGCTGTTGCACCCACTGCCGTGATATCGACTACCGGTAGATCACCTTTTCCGTTGCGGAGCGCAACCCTGCCATTGATGGTGTGTGGGTGATGGTCTGAATTGGTACTCATGGTGTTCTCCTTCTCTTCCTTGATGGCCTGCCCACTCAACGTTCAGGCGCGCGAAATATAGTCAGCGCTGTCGGTATTGACCTTGATCACCTCACCCACCTCCAGGTACTCGGGCACCTGAACCACCAGACCGGTAGAGAGGGTGGCAGGCTTGGTACGCGCCGACGCTGAGGCACCCTTCATTCCTGGCGCACACTCGGTGATCTCCAGAACGACGGTGGTCGGCAGCTCAATACCCAGAATCACTTCATCGGTTATCAATGCCAACATTCCCTCGAGCCCCTCGGCGATGTACTTCAGCTCCTCTTCGATCGAATCTTCGCTGAGGATGTACTGCTCGTAGCTCTCGCTGTCCATAAAGGTGACGCCATCGCCATCTTTATAGAGCAGCTGCACCGGGCGACGGATCAGGTCAACGCTGTTGACTGCCTCATCACCCTTGAAACTGCGCTCGAACTTCTGGCGACTGACCACATTCTGGCCACGCACCTTATAGAGGGTGCTACCGCTGCGCGAGGAGGGCGACTGTACCTGCAGCTGTTTGACCAGAATCGTCTGACCATCGACCTCAATCGCCGCACCTTTTTTAATCTCATTCGCTTTCATTGTCTGTCCACTCAAATTTCAGATGGGCGAATTGTGGCAGCTCAGCCCTCCGGGGTATAGCGCCGACTTATTACTCAGCGATCTGCTCAATCGCCTGCTGCAGAAAGGGGCGTTTTTCAGCGACCTCTCTACTGGCACGCTTGAATACCGATCGCAGAGGTTTCTTAAGATGACTCAACACCGTTTTGGCTGACAGCTGCTTAAGCTCTGCAAATATCGCCAGCGCATAGGTCACCTCGTCCTGTGAGAGGTGAGCAGAGCGCTGCGCATTGGCGTTGTAACAGCTGCCGCAACCACCGCGGAAATTGTAGGCGCTATTGGCAAACATCAGTCCAAAACCCATAAAGACCGCCAGCACCTCGGTTGCCTGGGCCCAGAAATCCTCTCCACCTGGCGGTGGTTCGGGAGACATCGATGCCAGATAGTGGGCGATGATATGGGCGTAGGTGGCGATCATCCCCTCAGGGTTATTAATCTGATTCGGATCGTAGAGCACCGTCAGGTATTGCTCTTCACTAATGCCTGTCGGGGTAACTCCTGCTGGACCCCGCAATGCACCTTCAATCACCAGCTGGGGCGGCTCAACGGTCGAGCACTGATACTGATCGACCAGTCGTGTTGGCCAGTGTTTTACCCCTGCGAACGCTTTCACCTGCTCGAAGATCAACTCCGCCATTCCGTGCACACTATCAACCCGACCTGGGAAGTGCTCATTACTCGGAGTGACAAGAATCGTTTCATTTTGAAACAGCTCACCATCGAAGTTGCGCAACGCCCAGCCATAGGTATCGAACAGCCACGCCACACGTAACTCATCGAGAATCGGCTCTTTGTTAAATATTGAGAACATCACTTATACCTCTGCCCCACTATGAGGCACCCTTTTAACCCGCTTCGCGTAACAGAATGTTACAAAAAACCCCACAACTCTGCTTGCATTCAACATAATGACCCAATAAAATTCTCAACTACTTATTTACCCACAACACACATACATACAGAGGTTTTTTACAATGAACGTAGATCAGCACCTGAAAGTCGCTACCTGGCACATTGAGCAGGCTCGCCTGCACGCAACCAAGGAGCACGCTTGCGGTTGCCCAATCAGCCCTGAGTACCAGAAGATCATCGACGAGGTCGAAAGCGGTAAGATCCTCGAAGAGCTGACCTGCGCTGTAAATAGCTAATATTTCATATAATATTAGCTACGAAAAACCCGCCAATTGGCGGGTTTTTTTACGCCTGAACTTTTTAACAAGGCTCACTCGTTACTGGGGTGTACCACATGCAGATTTGGCATGCCGACCACGGTGAAGCCCCGATCCCTCGCCATCAAACCAAAACCCTCTGTCTCAATGTGATAGTTATAGGGTGATTCTGGGAATGTTACCCCCTGCTTCAACACTTCACTCTTCACTAACAGTGCTGTACCACCGACACAGTCGAGTGGAACCAGATTGAGATAGTTCAACTCAGTCAGATAGATCCGTGGTGTTCCCGATGGCGGTTGCAACAACCCCTCTTTTCGAGCGTAACGGTAGAGATATTTAAAGTCAGGCAACTTCTCATAGAGGAATGCGTTTTTATCGAAGGGTTTACCATCCTCTTTCACACAGTTGGCCATCACCACATCGCGTTGAGACGAAAGCATCTGTTGAATGAGATCTGTGGGTAAATCGCTCAGATCGACATCGATAAAAAGACAGTACTCATAACCCTCTAAAGCTCTGCTCGCAAGGCGGTTACGGCACTGCGCCAGAATTGAGCGACGCCTCAGCTGTACTGAACGATCCCACCGTTTTACCTTTAAATGAAAACCAAAATCGAGACGTTCAATCCACACTGAGTGAAAGCGTTCACTCCAACTCGACTTCAACTGCATCAGCAGCTCTTCCGTCTTGTCGATACAGTCACTGTAAAGAATAGCGACATCGATCTGTTCACACGGGTAATCAAGCGCCTCTATCATCTCCCGGTAGCGCTCGATATTCGACGCCGCATTTTTCATAGGCGTCGCGATCAAAATTCTCGGATGTGATGTGACCTGCTCTAACCTCTGGTTGTCGATAACGATCGCAGATGCGATGTCCTTATAATCAAGCTCAGGGCAGCGCAACTCTCTCCATATTTGCTTTAAACTTTTACGTTTGGGTCGTCTATTCAAATCTTTATTTGACCACGAGCCATGCCAAAGATGATTTAACAGCGGTTTATCAACTGTATCCAGGCAATTAAATTGAGCATACATAGTTTGTCGATAGGCGGCGGAGTCATGGCAACTGTTTCCATGTTTATCGTGCGGTGACCAGCTGTCGGCAAGTAGCACGTCTGGTCGCAGCTCATCGGCTACCGTCATCACTGCCCCGGTGAGCATAAATGGACCCGTTGCATCTAAGACCGTGTAGCTCTCTCTCTGTTTTACTAATACCTCATGCACATGGTTCCAGAAACCATTTCCACGCTCTGATCCCATCAACGCATTGCAGAGTAGGTAGGGAAAACCTCTGGCAGAAGCCTGTCGCTCTTCAAGATGTTTTTCTGGTTCTGCTGATAAAAACAGTCGGCTTGCACCCATCAAACCGTCGATAGACCCCAAACATTCCACATCGAGATCTGAATAGACACCACCCTCATGATGCAAGATGAAATAGCGCACGGCATCGCAACGCATAATCGCCTTGGGATAGGCATCATAGATCTCTAGAAACCATGGGTAGTGATCTTCAATCAGTGCGCGATTATCCTCGTCGCTCCAAATATTTATCTGCCAATCGGGATGATGAAGACGCCATGAATCAACCACCTTCTTATACGCTTCAGGCAGGTTATGATCGACCCAGGTAAAGTGGATTATTTTTGGAATCATCTTCTAACTGACAAATATTATTAATATGGTTATATAGTGCATATCTGCCGATAAAAATCAGCAGTTTTCTTACCAACCAGCGTCCATGAATAGGCTTTCCGATTCTCTTTAAGCGCTCTCTTTTTCTCTTCATGCTCCGCTTCAGATGATGCAGCCAATACCTCCGAAAGGTTATCCTCTCCGGATTCATCAACATCAAAATAGATTCCCGCCTCACCAAGAATTTCACAATTGTAGGGTGATCTACTGCAGATGATTGGCAAGAGATGCTGCTGTGCAAAGTGAGGTGCAGCTGTGGTCAATGACCTCTTGCCGTGCGCGCTAATCAAATAGTCTGCCGCACGCGCTAAATCCGCTAGATCGTTTTCTTTAACATAATCTAGAAACCTGATATCACCCCTACCTAACAATCCCTTCACCTTCTCAATATAGTTTGGATAGGCAATACTCTTCAGCCGTCTATAGTAACCACGGTCATGAAATGCACCAGCGATAAGAAGTACAGCCCTTCTCTCTAAGTCACGCACTGCTTTGATTATAAGTTCATGTGTCTTATAGGGTCTGACCAGTCCAACGCTGATTAAAATCAGTGCGTCGTCAGGCAACCCTAATGAGTGACGTGCCTGCTCTTTAGTCAGCGTCGAAACTGGCTCATGTGAAAAGAAACCGTGTTGTATCAGACTATGCTGGCCTGAAAACTCAAAGGCTTCTAAAACTCGCTGACGCCCGCAATTGGAATGGTGAATATTTCCGTCAGAAAATGTGTAGAGAAGTTGATAAAGTCGCTGCTCAAAATCTGGATTAACACAGTTGTGTGGAAGAAAATTATGAAGGGTTAAACAGAGCTTAATATTACACGCTCGTAGTTTCTCTAGTGCATCACTGAAATCATTTAAAATCTCAGAGCTACTCTGTTTCATTGTTTTTCTTGAGGTGAGTAAAGACTCTGGCCAGTGTAGGTGCAGAATATCTGGCCGCTGAGCTTTAATCTCATCAACTATCTCCGGCAGATAACTTCCCCACTTTCCGAGCAGCACACAATCCACACCGCCCGATTCAAGACCGCTGGCAAGCGCCCTCGAATAGTTATGATCTCCTGGAATTATGACTACCTTCATACGATACGGCTTTCCCTGGCTCTTGTAATTAACTGTGCTAATTGCCGTACACGGGTACTGCTTACAGCTGTATAAATATTTCAGTTATTTGATGACTACTACCCGGCTAAACTCTATCCGAGATCCGCCAACTTCTCTTCAACCTGCACCAGCTCTTCTGAGATCGCCTTGGCAATTCCCGCCAGAACTTCGGCATTCTCTAGCTGGATGGCACGTTCCTCGGAGTCAGGATCAAGCCCCTTACGATAGTCGGCCTCAATTGCGGCAAGCCGTTCTTTCAAGCGATCACGCTCAGCCCTCAGCTTTGCCACTTCCTCATCAATCTCGTTCATCTCTACCTCTCCTCGTGAGTGAGTTAGCACTTCGGCCAAAACTGCGTCTCGATACCCTCACCCAGATCGGCCTCGATCAGGCGACGACGAACCTCAAGTAACCGCTCAATCAAGGCGGGCTCCGCCTTCTCATACGCCTCTGCATCGGGCTTCCGGCTCACCACCACACCGAGCAGTTCGGTGATCGCATTACCAATCGAGTTCTGACTGATAGTTACAATCAGCTTACCCTCATCGTTGCGGTAGATCAGCTGCTTAAAGGCGGGTTGCCAGCGAATAGCATTGGCGTAGGCGGGATCGGTAATACAACTATCACGCACCTTCTTCGCCGTCTTGAGAAAATCATTATTAAACAGCAGCACATTCTCAACTGAGTCTGGGAAATAGACGTCGTCGAGAATCGGTGCGTTGCGGCTTGAAACCTGCGAGAAGAAGGTACGGTAGAAGTCGATGAAACCTTTGAGGATCTCATCATACTCCTGCCAGAAGCGCACATCCTCCAGAGTCGCCACACCACCCGGAATCTCCCAACTTGGCAGCCCCTGCGGAAAACCGGTGAGGTTGAAGCGCGCCCCATCATCACTGACCGGTTTTAGAACCTCCAGCTTGAGGGAGTTGCAGACAAACTGACGATAGACGTCGTGCATATACTTCTCAAACAGCGAGTGCTGGCCACCGTCAGTGAGATTGGGGTTTTTCACATCGGCCAGGGTACCTTCACGCAGGGTCTGCATCGGGAAGACCATGAAGTGGTTGTGCAGCATACGAATACTCGGTACGCCAGGGGAGGTGAGCGGCCAGGTGGCATCGAGGCTTGCCTCACCCGCGAGGACCAGATGTTGTTCCGGGTCGGGGTAGGTCTCGAGCATGTAGTCGATAATGATCTGGTTCATCCGGTTCCAGACGTGTTTCACGTTCTCAGGAACCTGGGTGCGACGCACTGGACGACCCAGTGGGTTGAGGATCGTCTGTGATGTGTTGTAGATGATCGACGTATCGAACTCGTTGGTATGACCAAGCGCCTTACGATAGAGCAGCAGATCTTCCGGGTTCTTCAGCAGCCCGTTGTTGTGCATCAGATCGTTGAGATTCTCGGTCGAGTTGAAGAACTCATTCGGCTTCATCCCCTCCGGTACATCGAGCGGAATAGGGCGGAAGGGGGTAACGATCTCTCTTGGGCCGGACTGCATAGCACAACACCTCAGAACTCTTTATGGGCATATAAGCCGTTGAAATGACAACAATAACTAATGTTATTCACGCTATCACCATTAGATATCAAAAGGAAATAGCTACCCTGATATACCTCCTTTTTCTCGCCACCAACAGAGACCCTCTATCAACTACGCTTAGGGTACAGGGTTACTAATAACAGGGGGAATAACACATGAAGCCGATACTAACCGTCGAATTCAGCGCCAATGCGGCCGGTCGTGACTTCAATGAAGAGAGCGTCACTATCCACACGCCTGAAGAACTATTTCAGTTTGTTGCACCAGGGGGAGGGTGCGAAAAGATTCCGGATGAGGTGAGTGAGATTCAGTTTACCTTCCTGCCTCCGGAGCACCCCAACACCATTAATACCATTGCCGATCGACCCGCCACACTCTCACTTGGCATGGCCTATTTTAGTGGTCCACTCTCTGAGATTGTCGAAACCTCACAGCAGATCCTCGACAAGGCGGGCAGGGGTGAGCTTTCCTTGGCATTTATTGAAGCGATTAGTGCAGGTAGCTAAGAGCTACTTCTTACTCTCAGCCAATTCCGGGCATAAAAAAGGGCCCACAACCGTCGTTGTGAGCCCTCTCATGCCTACATACTTTAGAGTGCGATCAGACGCAGCCGGTCGGCTTTGGCAGGCCACCGTACTTGGTTATCGGCTTCATCGGGCCGGTCAGCCAGGTCTTGAACATCTCCTTCTGATCAGCACCGGCGTACTTGGAAAACTTACGAATCGGCGGTACTACGCTGTTCTCTTCGAAGTACTCACGCGCCTTCATAATGTGTCCCCACTTGACGTCATCGAGTTCAATACCGTCCGCCTCAGCCATTGCACGGCCAATTTCAGGGGTCCAAATATTCATATTGGTGAGATATCCGTCACCGTCGCGATCTGGTAAATCCATCGTCTTGCCTCCAGTAGTTTTCTTGCTGTGTGCCAGCTCGGTTGGGCACATCAAAATTAATAACTTAGTAAACTTGTAGGCGATTAAACATTACCCGATGATTCTTGTCAACTACTAATTGTTAAAATTTGTGGTTATTAGACCCTTTAACTAACAAGGTCTAATCGATCGCTTCACGTCCACCACTGAATATCTCTAAGCCACCTTTAACCATTTCCTTAGAATGGGTTTATATTTCTTGCGCCCAAACCGGTATCCTATGCGGCAACTGCAATTACTCTATAGGGTGAAATGATGAGCGAGCTGGACCTTCCCGAGATCAAACTCGACAACGACAACCTCTACCGTGAAGAGAGCTTCACCGATCGCAAGGTAGGCATCCTGCGTCGCCTCTCACCAATAACTACTGATGGCTCTGACGACAATAGTCGTCCAACACTCTGGATCGGTCAGACCCAGGTAATGACCCAGGCCGGTCCACTGCCGATCTCATTTGAGATCGAGGCCGCGACTCTGGAAGAGGCACTGGGCAAGTTTACTGAAGGTGCCAAGACGGGCATCCAGGAGACTATTGAGGAGATGCAGGAGCAGCGTCGCGAATCAGCCTCACAAATCGTCGTTCCCGGTGCTGGTGGTGGCAACCGTATTCAGGTCCCCTAGCACGCGTTTATCCAACAATAATGAATGGGGCGCCACCTGAGCGTTCCCTACAGTGGTCATATGAAGATGTTTTTAGATCAGTTTTTTAGCAATGACGAAGGATCGATCCGGATCTCACGCCAACAGGCGAGCACCTTTGCCAAACGTGTAGCGGGCGATTTCAACCCGATCCACAATGAGGATGCAAAGCGCTTCGTCGTACCCGGTGACCTGCTGTTTGCACTGATCCTCACTCGTTACGGCGTGAGCCAGAAGATGCACTTCAACTTCGAGGGCATGGTGGGTGATGCCACGCCACTTCACTTCCCGGAGTCAGAGGATGAGAAGCTGGCGATCTGTGATGAGAACGGCAAGACCTATCTGACCGTTGAGCGATCTGGCGATAACGATCAGGAGCAGAATCTGGTTCGCTCACTCGCCTGTAGCTATGTCGAATTCTCTGGCCAGACCTTTCCCCACATTCTGGTGCCGCTGATGAAGCAGCACAACGTGATGATCAACACTGACCGACCACTGGTAATCTACGAAAGCATGTCGATCGACATCGATCGGTTAGATATCACCGATCCGAAGCTGGAGCTGAGTGGATCGTCACTAGAGGTTGAGGGTAAGCGTGGTAACGTCCGCCTCGACTTCAATCTGATGTCGGGTGATGAGGTGGTAGGGCGTGGTTCGAAGAGCATGGTGTTGAGCGGTCTTCGCGAATATGACCAGCAGAAGATCGACACCCTGGTCAGCAACTTCAATGCCGGCAAAGAGGCCTACGCGGGTTAGGATCTGTTAACAGACCCTAACTCTCCCACCATGGAGACCAAACCAGCCTGTCATCAGTGCTTTCTGCGCCAGGCCAGTGATGCGGCCAAACGTCTAAACCTGAGCGCCGCCAGAACCGATGAACTACTGGCAACGGCACAGGCCCAGCTGCAACAGCCATCCGCCAGCGCCACACCACCGATCATCGCCTCTGACCTGCACGCCATGATTCGCCACGAGAGCGGCTGTAGTGACCCCTATCTGGCTGCAAAACAGAGCGCCACTGAACATGCGCTCAGCCTCTACCCCAAACTGAAGCAGCTGCTGGCAGATGCCGATGATCCGCTTGATACCGCGATTCGCCTCGCCATCGCCGGCAATATCATCGATCTCGGTGTAGCCGATGCCTACGATCTCGAGGCGAGTATCGAGCGGGTGATCAAACTCACACCCGCCATTAACCATCTGCCTGAACTACGCGAAGCACTCAGCCACGCCGAGCAGGTTCTCTACCTGGCCGATAATGCCGGCGAGACGGTGCTTGATCGTCTGCTGATCGAACAGCTCGAACTGCCCGTTACTTACGTGGTGAAGGGCGGTGCTACGGTCAATGATGCCACCCGTGATGATGCGCTGGCCGCCGGTCTCGACCAGGCGTGTGAGATTATCGATAACGGTGCCGCCTCGATGGGAACACTACTAGAGCGCTGCAGCGCAGAGTTCCGTAATCGCTTCGACCGCGCCGAGCTGATCATCGCCAAGGGGATGGCCAACTTCGAGAGTCTCAGCGGTAGTCGTAGCGGACTCTTTTTCTTGCTGCAGGCGAAATGTGGCGTGGTAGCCGATCATCTCAGCGTCGCCGAGAAGTCGATCATTATTTTGCAGGACCAGGCCGAGACAGCAGAGGCGGAAACCGGCGTTTAACGATGGACAGACCGGGTGAAATCGTTATCTGCGGCCTCGATGGCGTACTGGCACTGATCGAGCATCGCCTTCATCACCTCTATAACGAAGAGGGTGAGAAACATTGGGATCGATTCCACGCCGCCTGTATCGATGACATGCCCAACCTGCCTCTGGTCGATCGACTCAACCACGCCCGTAGTGAAGGTACCGAGTTAGTCATCATTAGCGGACGCAGTGCGGCGGTACGCAATGAAACTATCAACTGGCTGGCACAGTGGGACATCGGTTATGACGCGCTCTGGTTACGCCCAGAGAGGGAGTTCAACAGCTCAGCCAAGTTCAAGGCCGCACTACTCGATCGACGCTATCCACAGCGTCCGATCCGACGTATCTACGAGTCCGACAGCCATCTCGATGTGGCACAACTGGCGCTGGAACGCATCATCCCTTGCACCCTGATCGGTCACAATCAGGGCAACGGCGAGTCGCGAGAACTATTCGAACTGCGGGTGATCAACCACAGCTGTGATCACACCACCCTCTACCCCTTCTATGGCGACGAGGACTTCAGCTGGGATGAACGCACCCAACAGCTCACCGCCGGTCCCTGTCGACAATGTCAGGTTCGAGAGCAGCAGAAAGAGCAGAAACAGAAGGCGACCGTCGCTCGACTGCACGCCCAGGGGCGTGGCCTGCCCCCACTGGAGGGTTCTGAGCGACAGACGGAGTGGGCTGAGGGGATACGACAGAAGGGTTTTGGTGCTGTCGATAAGGTCTTGAGCTGGATCGATCAGGTCGATGCAGAGGCGCAGCGTGAAGATCCCGACCACTGGTACACGGTTAAGCAGGGCATCGACCGCTCGATCAAATGGCTGGAGGAGCAGGCCGATGCCAAGTGGTGGATCGATAATCGCCACGGCATCTATAACAATCTCGATGCGGGCCGTTCACTACTCTCTGCGATTGCTGAACAGCAGGGCTTCTTTTAGTCGCGGCTCGTTTCGGCACGTCCCAATCGGTACGCCTCACTCAGCGCCGCCTTGAGCGCCGCCTGTTCTTCGAGGTTATCGATCTCCAGGTGCTGTTTGGCAATGGTAGCGAGCTTCTCCATCAACCGTTGTTCATACCATGCAGCTATGAAACCCTCGGTATCAAGCTGACCCTCACTGATAAAGTCGGTAACCACACCTGTGGCATTGGAGTAGGTGACCGGCTCCGCCTCCATCATCTCGTACTCATAGGAGTAACTATCGATGCCGTTACGCTTGGCAATCGTTGTATAGAGCGCGGGAATGACACCGTGCATGGCGATGATCTTATCGAAATCGACCTCTATGGAGGGTTCGAACTTCTCACCCTTGAAATAGAAGTGGACGGTGGCTGTGGCACTATTTTTCATCTCATTGCTCTCACTACTTACATCACTAGATAGGCGCTATCCCTGTTCAAGATAGGCTAGTACATCAGCCAGTCGCCCTTCATCGACCATGAGCAGAAAGGGTGAACTACCAAACTCTCCACTCTCAGCACGAAGCCAATGATACATGCGCACCCCATCACCCTCCATCCGCTCGTGGAGTGCCTGATAGAGGCGGATAAACTGCTCAGCCCGATCCCAGGCATCGCTCCCCTCAACCAACAGATTTCGTCCCTCAAACAACGCACCGACATCTTCACACTGAAGGCCAAGCAGCCGCGCCACCTCGGCTCGGTAGAGACCCAGCATCTCACCCGCTTGAACTACCGACTGGCTGAGTCGCTGCAGTGATGAGAAGGGATCGGTGAGGCGATGGACCAAGAGAGCTCCAGACTTTAATGCGCGTAGCGCCATTATTACCTACGGTGGCCTGATGAAAAAATGCTACAACTATTGGGTGTTTCGCAGGCGTAGAAATGATGCGAAGCGTGGCAGACCGCTTTGCGTCAGACCGTAATATTTATAGGTCACGATGGCACCAATGGGGGGCGGCGTTCGACGCTCTTGATCACTCAGGCCACTACCCAGTCTAAAGCGCCTGCCACTCTCATCCTCAACCAGCAGCGAACCAACCTGACCGAGGTACTTCCCCTTACCCGGCAGGTGTTCGATCACGATCGCCTCAGCATCCTGATAACGCTTCAGTTTTAGTAGATCGTCTGATCTGAAGGCACGATATCGTGCATTGGCGTGGTGAAGCATCAACCCCTCACCCCCTGCAGTGACCACGGCATCGAGCTGCTACATCAACTCCGACTCACTCGCGACTCGCCACTGCTCGACCAGAACTATATAGGCAGAAGCGGTGGTCGAAACGACTCCCTTTAACGCCTTCAACCGATCATCAAAGCTGCCCGTTGCGCTGGGCAGGTCAAACACCATGAATCGGATCTCTCGCCACTCCTCCTCGTTCGGCACATAACGTCGAACCGCACCACTTAGCGTCCCGAAACGGCCTCGTCCCATCCACAGTTCACCATCAAGGGGAGTTGCTGGAAAATCTACAGTGAACCAGCTGGGAGCCTGAAAACGATTACCGCCACGCGAGATGAGTTCACTACCGCTCCAATAGGCACGTACTCCATCGAGCTTTTCACTAACCCAATACGCACTCACATCGTTACCCTGACGATAGCTATTGGCAAGCATCAGTGCGGGTCGCTCTGCCGCATAGAGTGGGGTTATAGAGTGCGCGATTAAGAAAACAAAACAGAGTGCTGGCGTAATCTTGCTACGCAGATATTCCGGTGACATAACGCCCTCCCTGGCTGTTATTGAGGCCTTCCCATGGCCTCTCATCAAATCATGGAATCATGGAATCATGGAATCAACGATTGTGGCGCTCGAATACCAGACGGAGAAGTCGATCCATCGCTGACCACGACTGCTCATCCGCCTCTTTGTTGTAAGCGAGTGGAATTCCAAACTGCTTGCCATACTTATCGGCGCCGGGATAGGTAAAGCTGTGCTTGGCACCCTCGTAGTTCTTGAAGCTGAAGCTGACCAGTGCGCTGTTCATCTCATCTTTAAACGCCACAATATCCTCCGCCTTAACGAAGGGGTCATCAGCGCCATTGGCCACCATAATGCGTGCCTTGACCTTGCCTCTCTCTGCCGGTGTTGATGTAGTCAGTGAGCCGTGGAAGGATGCAACAGCATCGAGGTCTATACCGCGCCGCGCCATCTCCAGCACCAGCCCACCACCGAAGCAGTAACCGATCGCCGCGGTCTGTTCCGGATCGACCGAAGCGTGTGAGGTCAACGTCTTCAACGCCGCCATAAAACGCGCCTCGGCGAGTGGCATATTCTTTTTCAGTTCACCGGAAAATTTTCCCGCATCCGCTGACCGCCATGGATAGCGAAGCGAAGGCGGTTAGTCCGCGATAGTCGACGCCGTCTGTATATTCGTAGTTGAGAGCGTGAGCGAACGACGTAGAACAGCGCCACATAACCCATCTCAGCGAGCATACGCGCACGTTTGCGCGCATATTCATTGTGACCCCACCACTCGTGAACCACCAGGATGCCGGGGCGTTTGTCCTTAACCTCATTGTCGTAGGCAAGATAGCCCTTCATTACTGTATCGCCACTGCTGTACTGGATCTCCTCACCAACAAAGGCCGCCTCCACGTTGTGCAGTGTAGCGGCGAACAGGGTTAATAAGATCAGTAGCTGCTTCATCGGGATATCTCTCCAGGGCGGAAATAGGTCAGTTAGAAATGTAGCGTTTTCAGTGTTTGTTATGCGACTGTAACCATGCGCAGTATTCAGTATGTGGCATTGGGCGCGCAAATAGATAGCCCTGACCAAAACCACATTTTAAGTTTTTCAGAATCTCGAGTGCACCCGGCTCTTCGATCCCCTCGGCTAATACACTAAAACCGAAATCCTGTGCAATCTTGAGAATAATTTCGACGATTTTCTGCTCATGCACGCTCTTTAAGATATCGTGAATAAAGGACTGATCGATCTTCAACTCATCAACCGGAAGCTGTTTGATATAGGCAAGCGATGAGTAACCGGTACCGAAGTCATCTACCGATACCTTTATCCCTAGTGTTCGCAGCGATTCGAGCACTGCTGTGGTGTACTCAACATCGTGAAGTAGCGCACCTTCCGTAATCTCGAGCACCAGACGCTGAGGATCTACTCCCCACAGTGACAGTCCATTCTCCACCACTTCCTGAAAGCTTGGCTGGTTGAAGTTGCGGCTGGCGATATTGACCGAAATAGTCGACTTAGATTCACTCTTGGGCCACTCACCAACATGGCGAAGCGCATTGTGCAGGGTCCAACGCGTTAGTGGGTGAATCGCATCGGTCTTCTCGGCCAACGGTATGAACTGTCCCGGTGGAACCATGCCCCGTTGTGGATGGTTCCAACGCAGCAGTGCCTCCGCGCCGATCACCTTGCCGCTGTTTAACTCGACCTGTGGCTGGTAGTAGAGCTCGAACTCATCGTTATCAATGGCACGTTCAACCTCATACTCGATATTCCAACTGACACTCTGCTCACTCTGCTCACTCTGCTCACTCTGTAAGGCTGTGCAGTAGAAGATGTACTCTTCACCACGATCCTCTGCCAAGCTTCGCGCCAGTACGGCGGATTTGAGTAACTCCGCACCGCTATTGGCCCCATCGGGATAGGTCGCAATACCGATTACTGGTTTGATACGGAACTTGTCTTCATCGATCTCTACGTGATGTGTCAACAGGTGTAGCAACTTACGCACAGCAAGGCGCGCATGCCCCATATTCTTAACACCAAACAAGATCAGCAGTACTTCCGATTCGCTCAGTACAATCACACTATCACTGAGCCGAAGCGTACCGACCATGCGCTGGTGAATCTCCTTGAGCATCTGCTCACCTTCACCGCTACCAAACAGTGCACGCAGGTGGGCTGCACCACCGATCTTGACCGATAGCACCGCTATACGTTGATGTGATGATTCACCCTTTTTTATCGCTGCATCGATGCGCTCGATTGCCGCACCTTCACGCTGGGTTCGAAGCTCAATAATATCCATCGCAACAGTACCTAGATGAAATACTCTGCTGGATCAATACCGTAACTACCGGGTGACAAGCTATGACTGATGCTGAGTGCCTGCCCATTGTGTCCTGAGGTGTGTTTACGCATATCAAACTCGTAATAATCATCGAGCAGCTGCTTGTCAGACTCCATTAGAACCATCACGACCGGGCGAAGGCGCGCCTCCAGGTGCTGTGCCACGACGATACCAACACGACCATCACTCAACTGCACAATGGTGCCAACAGGGTAGATTCCGATCACCTGAATAAACTGTTCGATGATCGCACCTTGAAAATCGATATCGCGCCACTGGTAGAGAAGCCTTATCGCCTCATCGGGTGAGACCGGCTTGGCATGAGGGCGGGTGGTGGTAATTGCATCGTAACAATCGACGATACCTGCGATGCGCCCAAACAGAGGGATCTCCTCCCCCTTCAGTCCTTCAGGATATCCAGAACCGTCGTGACGTTCATGATGGGTCTCAATCATGTGCACTGCACTGGCTGATATATGGCCATTTCGCTTGACCATCTCGACCGCATAGTCGACATGTTTACGCACCTCTACCATCTCATCATCACTGAGTCGACGTGGCCTGGTGAGTAGTTCGTGATTTATTCGGGCACGCCCTATATCGAACAGTGCCGCCCCCAGTGCCAGCTCCTGCAACATCGTTTTTGGCAGGCCGATATGGCGACCCATCGCGACGGCCAGTACGGCACAGCTCATGGCGTGTAGATAGGCGTAGGCATCGATCGACTTAAGGCGTGTTAGCAGAATCAGCGCATCGGGATTACGTATCACGCTGTCGACCATCGGCACGATCGCCTGTTTGAGCTGTGGGATGTTGATCTTCTTGTTGGTCGCCACATCGACAATCAGCTTATCGTAGGCGTTCTGCATGCCGTCGTAAGTGTGCTTTGCCACCTTCAATTCATCATCACGTGAAGCAGTGCGTTGATAGACAATCTGGCGTTTCTTGTCGAACAGTACATCACTGGACGGTTTTACTTTTTCCAGCGAACCGAGCGATGGCCGCTCAGCCTCTTCACTCTTCTCGACATCGATATAGACCGCGCGACAGTACTGCGCGAGGCGCGGAATATCCTCGTGGGTAACAATAAACCCCTGAAACGGGAAGGGTGTATCGAGCCAGGGGCGATCGAGATCGGCGACAAACATTCCCTTCTTCAGATCCCCCACGCTCACCTTTACTTTATCCAGCGACATCTTCTCTATCCCTTAGTCGAACGTCGGGAATCACTTCCCACTTCGGGGAGTCGCTATTTTTGCGGAAGCTTGTTTTGGGCGTCCAAGCCCAAGCAAGCGGCAAATACTTAACGCGACCGTTTATGCCTACGGCGCCCCGCGGACTAACCGCCTTCGCTTCGCTATCCATGGCGGTCAGCGCTGGAACGAAATGCTCTCATGGACCACTGACTATACTGGCGCTGCCACCCCGCAAACAAGATCTGCATCTCTCTCCCCCAATCTCCATCCATATCCCCTCGATAACAGCATAGCCCGGTCTCACTCTGATGCCATTTAACAGAAACATCACCTGACCACGCTTGCAGAGCAACATCACAGATTCGTTCAGCCTGGGTTCAGTATGGCGGGCGTAGATTGAAGGCGTGCAAGGAGCAAATCGCTCCAGATACCCAACCAAGGAGGCACGCCATGAACAACAAGACTAGAACCACTATTGGAATAGCCCTCGCCGGACTGCTCTCTCTCTCACTGCTGCCGGGCACTGCCGCAGCGCACGACCGCGATCACCGCGACTATCGCTCGGGAGATCGCTACTCAAGCTACCAGAAGCGTCATCTGCACGACTACTACCGCTGGCATGCCAAACCCGGCAAACACGCCTACCGTCACGGCAAACGGGCGCATGCCAACATACACGCCCTGAAGCACAAATACCGTCGTCACACCCATCGTGATTATGGTCGCGACCACTATCGAATCTACGGCGACAGCGACGGACGAATCGTCTTCTCTATCGACTACCGGGACATCTTTTAGTCGCCTGGCCGCCGTTCAGTCAGCGCTCAGCTACCCACTGCGATAGTGAAGCCACACAACAAGGGAGACAAATCATGAAGAGCTCACACACCATTACCTCGGCACTCATCCTTGCCCTCACCGCGGCACCAATCTATGCCGGGCACGGAAACTATAACGACCGTTACGATCGCGACTATGGTCGCAGCACACACAAGTCGTTCACCGACCGTGCCCGGGTGATCGATGTCGATCCCATCCTGCAAACCGTACGGGTACCAACCCGCCATCGCCACAACCGTAACTGCTGGGAGGAGGAGGTGCACCACTCCGGGCGCAGTGATGTCGCACCTGGGGCGGGTCTGATCGCTGGCAGTATTATCGGCGGTGTAATCGGTAACCAGGTCGGTAAGGGTAAGGGAAATAAGGCAGCAACCGTCTTCGGTACCGTGGTCGGTGCAGCCGTGGGACACGAGATGGCACGCGGCAGCGATAATCGCGACGATTACACCACCACCGTGACCCGCTGTGATAAGCGTCGTGACTACCGTGAGCGTGAAGAGATTGTCGGTTATCAGGTCAGATATCGCTATAACGGACACACCTTCAGTCGCCGCATGAATCGTGATCCGGGCAAGTGGGTACGGGTTAAGGTCAAGGTCAGCCCCTACGAGTAACCGGCGTAGTTTTGCCCTAACGCCCGAGGCGGTATGCTTGTGCCAATACCAGCTCTCAAGCGGAGAATCGATGTGAATAAGCTGCTCATCTCCATACTGCTACTCTTCTGCGCCAGCTTTGGCAGCGCCTACGCCGAACGTGACGGGCGTGAGCGTGGGGGTGCCAGTCTCGATGAGGCGGTGGAGCAGGTGCGTGAGCGCACCGGTGGCCGAATTCTCTCGGCTACCACTAAAAAGCGCAACGGTGATCGTATCCATCGCATCAAGGTCCTTACCCCCGATCGTAAGGTCCGGGTCATTCGCATCCCGGCCAGACGGAGATAACAACCCCGATGCGGCTGTTAGTGATAGAGGATGAGGCGGCGCTGCTGGCACAGGTCTGTGAACGGCTCGAGGCAGAGGGTTACAGCGTCGATCGTGCCAGTGATGGAAACGACGGTCTCTATCAAGCCAGTGAGTACCCCGCCGATCTGGCCGTGGTCGATCTTGGTCTGCCCGGCATTTCGGGACTCGATATCATTCGCAAGCTACGCGAGTCCGGCTCCAAACTACCCATTCTTATCCTCACCGCCCGTGGGCGCTGGGAGGAGAAGGTCACCGGGCTTGAGGCGGGGGCCGACGACTACCTGGTCAAACCGTTCCAGATGGAGGAGCTACTGGCACGTATTCGTGCGCTGCTGCGCCGCGCTGCTGGCAGTGCCAGTAATCAGCTCGAACTCGGTACACTCAGCATCGATCTCGATGGTCAGTCGGTTTCAGTCGACGGTGCCAGCCTCGAACTCACCGCCTTTGAGTTTCAACTACTCGAGTATCTGGCGCGCCGTGCCGGTCAGGTCGTCTCCAAGAGTGAACTGGCCGACTACATCTACCCTCATGATGATGATCGCGATAGCAATGTGATCGAGGTGCTGATCGGACGTCTGCGACGCAAACTGGCACAGTTTGAACTCAAACCGATCGAGACCCTGCGTGGACGCGGTTACTGCTTCCGGACTGAGGCTGAATGATTTCACTCAATGCCCGTATCACCATCACCGCTTCAGTTGTTGTGGCGGTGTTTGTCGTCCTCACCGCGCTGGCACTCGACCAGGCGTTTCAACAGCGCGCTGAGGCGGCGGTGCGCGATCGCCTCTTTGCCCAGCTCTATCTATTGATGGCCGATGCTGAGCTCGATAGCGGCGGCAATCTACAGATGCCGACACAGAGCGCCGAGCCACGTCTTGGCCTGCCAGGTTCGGGGCTCTATGCCGTCATTCGAGAAAACAGTAATCGAGCCTTGTGGCGTTCTGCCTCTGCGGTCGGTCTGAACCTCACACCACCACCGATCGAGGCAACACTCAACGACAGTTTCAGTCGACGCCAAAATGCAGCCGGCGATTTCTTTACTATCACCATGGGTATCGAGTGGGAGGTGGAGGGCAAGGGTTATCCGCTCCACTTCACACTCTATGAGGATCTGCACCCCTTTGAGACCGAGTTGAATCGCTACCGTTACAGCCTCTGGGGCTGGCTTGGCGCGATGGCTCTGCTGCTGCTGATCACACAGGCCGCCGCACTCGCCTGGGGACTGAAACCCCTGCGCACTGTCAGCCGCGAAGTAAAGAGGGTAGAGAGTGGCGAACAGCAGAGCATCCACGAGGACTACCCACGCGAACTGCGGCGCCTTACCGCCAACATCAACACCCTGCTTCACCATGAACGCGCCCAACAGACACGCTATCGTGACGCACTTGCCGACCTCGCTCACAGCCTCAAGACACCGTTGGCGGTACTGCGCGGGATCGAAGCCGATGCCAACTGTCAGCAACCGCTACAGGAGCAGGTGCAACGCATGGACGAAATCGTCCAGCATCAACTGCAGCGCGCCTCCACAGCAGGTCGCTCAGCACTCGCAGCCCCCATCGATATCGCTCCAGTCGTCGAACGACTACTCAACACCCTCAACAAGGTTCACCACTCACGCAACGTAACGGCCACCACTGAACTGGAAGAGGGTGCCAGCTTCCGTGGCGACGAGGGTGATCTGATGGAACTGCTCGGTAATCTGCTCGACAACGCCTATAAGTGGGCCAAGCATCGTGTGACGATTACCAGCTACTGTCAGGGTGAACGGCTACAGATTCATATTGAAGATGACGGCCCGGGTATCGCCGACGAACAGCAGGTGCTGATTCTTAAACGTGGCGCTCGCCTCGATCAACAGACACCAGGACACGGCATCGGATTGGCCATGGTGATGGATATCATCGACGCCTACGAAGGTTCATTGAACTTTATGCGTAGTGAACAGGAAGGAACTAAGGTGGTGGTCAAGTTACCAGGGTGCGACCACTAACTAGAGCATTTTTGCATTCATAGCACATATCGATCTGATCTTTCGATCAATGAAATCTTAGTACACACACATCTAAACTAATCGCTCGATATCAATTCGGCTGTTCAACAGGATTGAGTTCGGGTTCACCCTCAAAATCCTCACTACGCAGATGTGCATAGAGATCAGACTGACCCATCGCGTGTAGGTGCTCTACTACTTCAGGCAGAAACTCCTGTGCCTTCTCCATGCGCTCATCTACGTTCTCCTCCTCCGTCTCGCTTGTCACCTCTTCGCGTGATGCAAGCAGTGCGATAACACCGAGACCCACCTCGAGATTCTCCACTGCGTTCTCATCTTTGACATCGAACCAGGCATCCTCGCTGATCAGCATGCCGTCCATAAATCCTCGGCACCAGTGTTCAACCGGCGCGGTTCCGTAAGGGTAGTCAACCAGTTCGACGCTCTTCGGTAGTACAGAGCTCTTGAAGACCAGCGATGAGGCGATCTCGCTGTTGAGTTTATAGAGCAGCGGCTGCAGCTTCTGCTCATCCTGCTCGGAGTTGATCTCCAGCTCCGGCAACTCCTTGAGGGCTCGCCACCAGGCAGAGGGGGGAATGATAGTCGGAGAGCAGTCGATCGCGGTAAGGAAACCGGTGAGACGATTAAAGGTGAGGTGTTTGTCGCTATCACCACTGGTAGGAAAGTAGTGATGGATCGTATCGAGCTCATCGCGACTAAATTTGGATTCGATCATGCCTTACACCTCTATTATTCTCTCTCTCCACTCATTGCCTGGTGGAGTGAATGATTGTCGTTCAGCGGTCTGAGATTGGACAGCATGCGCCCGTTTGTTCCATCCATCAACCCCGACCATTTTACTGCAGCACTCTTTTCCTATACTAAGAGGTTATGGAGATTGACCAGACAGGCCGACGCACACGCAACCGATTTGCACTGCTAATCGCTGCCACCCTGCTACTCACCCAGCTCGCGGCCGCCTCAGGTCTGTTGCAGTTGATTGAAAACAGCTACTCCGATCTCTGGCACCGCATCGCCGGTCTGCGCCACACCCCCGAACACACCGTTCTGATCACCATTGATGAGGCCACACTCAACGCCTACCGCGATGAACCGCTGGCGTTCTGGTCACCACAGATCGCCAAGGCGAGTCAGGTCCTGCGTGAGAGTGGGGTGGCGATTGTCGGTCTCGATATGATGTTCTCGATTAGCCCAGAGCAGTGGCTACGCAAACATCAGGGCACAATCGATAGCGGCATTGCCACCTACGACCTTCCGATCCGAAACGAGATCTCTACCGGTCGACTGGTGATGGTCAGCTCCAGACAGCAGAGTAGCGACGGTTTCGATGAACTACTGCTACCCGCCTCAGACTATCTACTCGCCGTTCCCGATTTCGATCTCAATACCCATCTTGGCCTCGCCGACCTGCTCTCCGACCTCGATGGTGGCGTGCGCCACTTCAATCTTGCACCCGAGTTAAAGCTACGCAGAGAGAGTGATCGCGCCGCACTACCATCACTCTCCTTCGCCACACTGCTAGCAGTACGCGCCAACGGTGCCGACGCACACAGTGCTGAGTGGTCAATCAACAATCACCTCTATAGTCGCAGTAGCGAGCAGCGTCGAATCAGTTACAGCGGACCTCCGGGGACCATTCCGCGCGTACCTCTCATCGATCTACTGCAGGAGGGTGCTTCAAGCAAAGCAGAAATCCGCGCACTTGCCGGCAAGGTGGCCATTATCGGCGTCGCCTACGCCGGTATGAACGATGTACACAAGACGCCCTACACCACCAGCTTCATGGGCATGGGTGGTCGCTTCATGATCGGTCCAGAGATTCACGCCAACATTGTCGAGAATATGCTCAGTGGGCGTGAGCTGCATCCGCTTCCACTACCCGTCAGTATCGCCTACCAATTGCTGATGCTGCTGCTCTTTGCGTGGCTCTTCTACCTTCAGCAAAGTTCACGCGGAGCAGTGATTCTGCTGCTTGGTGCAACACTCGCCGCCGCCATCGCCTACGCTGGCTTTGTTGCTGACATCATCATTCCAGTAGCCGAACCACAGTTGGGACTTCTGCTGCTATTTCTCGGTGTACTCAGCTTTAAACACGCCTCCGAGGAACGAGAACGTGAGCGCATCACCCAACTCTTTGGTCGTTATGTCTCCGACAATGTTGTCGATCAGCTGATCGAGAGCGGCGGGGAGCCGATCCTGGGCGGCACAACGGAGCAGATCACGGTACTGTTTAGCGATATCAGAAACTTCACCACCATCTCTGAACGACTCGATGCCCAGGAGGTGGTGGAGATGCTCAACACCTATTTCGATCGTGCCTGTGACGCCGTGCTTGAAGAGGGCGGTACGGTCGATAAGTTTATCGGTGATGCGATCATGGTACAGTTTGGTGCCCCCTACCATTTTGAAGATCACGCCGACCGGGCACTTCGAGCGGCCGTTGCAATCAAACAGGTAGCGGCCGATTTTAGGGTGTGGATGACGGGGCGTTTCCCTGAGCGTAACCTGCCTGAGTTTGCCATCGGCATCGGGCTGCACAGCGGTGAAGCGGTGATTGGCAACATCGGTTCGTCGCGCCGACTCGAGTACACGGTGATCGGCGATACAGTTAACGCCGCCTCGCGTATCGAGGGCAAAACCAAGGAACTCGGCTGCGTCATTCTCGCCAGCAGTGCTACCATCGAAAGCGCTCAGCAGAAAGTGAGCACGGGCAAGGTACAGAGGGTTTCGGTCAAGGGGAAAGCCATCGAGCTGGAGTTATACGAAGTGCTCGATACAGTGGATTAGTTGGAGGTCTACCGATGTTGAATGTCTTACGCGTTGCATGTGCACTTTTCATCTCTCTGCTGATTACCGGCACTGCCTGGGCCGAACCAGATCCGGGTGCCTTTGTGACTCGCAGCAGCGGTAGCGTCAATTTTCACACTGAAGGGACGGCCGCAGCACCGCTGCCACCCTTCGCCAAGATATTCTCCGGCACCCAGGTCTCTATCGGAGCCGACAGCAAACTGCAGTTAGTCTATCTGCAGAACGGTCGTCAGGAGTTCTGGAGTGGGCCCGCTTCACTGGAAATAGGGATCGATGCGAGCAGCGCCAAGGGTGAAACCGCATCGCCAACGATCAAGATGCTACCGCCCTATATGGTCGATGTACTGACACGCTCTCAAGATGTCATCAGCGATATCCAGTCACGTCAGGGGATGATCCGTGTTCGCTCGTTGATGACGGCACGCAAGGTGAGAAAGGCGGAGGCCAACTACACCACCATGCGAGCTGAATCGGCCGATGACGACATCACCCCGGAGATCTACCTGCTAACCACCTACGATGAGTTGAAGGTCTATAAACGGATGGAGAGGCCGCTGCAGGAGATTCTAAAACGGCAACCCAACAACGAGGCGGCTCAGCGTCTGCACGACCAGTTCATGGCAATTCTCGAAGCCGAACAGGAAGCGCTGCAGTAGCTCGGCTCACTCTCCCACACTCACAAGCGGAAAGTCCTCAACCTGCGACGGTGCAATCAGCTGCGGCGTCTGTGGCCCGATACGCTTGTCGCGCTGCGACTCAACAATCGGTGCCGCTCCCGCAAACAGTTCACGTAGTGTCAGCTGACCATCGGCATTGCTGTCGGACGACTCCGACATTGCCGCGAGTACCGAATGGGTGAAAAGACCATGGCGTGTGTTGGGATACTCCTGCGACTCCTCATCCCCCTTGGAGGCGAGCATTAACGAGAAGAGTGAGGAGGCGGAGCGTTTCATCAAGGAGTGTGCCTCGAAACGTCCCTCAATATTACGCGCCTGACAGGTATCGACCATCAGCAGACGCCGTCCAGCTGTAAGACGAAGCGACTCAAAGAAGGTGGTCCAGGGCATCAGCGACTCGATCTCCCCGCCATCAATCAACCGATCGAGATCGGCCTCAACCGCGTCACGCGGTACAAAGTAGTAGTTACCCGCCTCATCACTAATGCCATGTGAGGCGAGAAAGAGGATCACCGTATCCTCAGGCTGCGCCTGATGAATGAAGGCGAGCGCTTCACGAATGGTTGCCCGATCCGGCTTGTTGGCACTTGCATCGTTGATCAGACGGGTATGTACACGCCTGAACACCTTGCCGCCCCGATCACGCAGTGCCTGCTCGAACCCCTCAGCATCATTGGCGGCGTAGGCGAGTGCGGCATCCTCAGAGAGGCTGGGAAATTTATTCACACCCACGGCGAGCAGATAGAGATCGCCCTGCTGCGGTTTGAGGTCGAGCGCCTCCGGTAGCACCAGATAGTGCTCGGCCACACCCATCGAGATACCGTTAAAGGCCTCGACCCTGATCTCGTTATGGTGTTGGCTGAGCGGTATCTCCACCACTTTACTGAACCGCTCACTCTCACTCTCAGAGAGCACTCTCTCACTGGTCGGAGTAACTGGTATGTGGTTAATAAAGACCGTTACATCCCTCATTTGCAGCGAGTTTTTCTCGGCGCTGATCTGCAGTGTCAGCACTGCATGACCCTCATGCAGCTTGACGCGACCAAGCTGCAGTCGGATGCGGGGCGGGGCGATCTTAGCCAGCTGTGAGATCTCAAATTCAGGACGGCCGACCGTGCGCTGCAGCGCGCGAGTTTTGATCCCGAGAGATTGCGTGATTGCCGCCTTGAAGAGATCGGGGCGGTAGAGGATACGATCAAACTGCACCGCACGGTGAAAATCGGGCACAACACGTTCGCCACGATTGACGTGCCAGCCGACGAAGTTATCGCCATGGATCGAGGAGATGTAATAACCACTCGGCAGCCAGGCGATCCACTCCTCTCCATCACGATGCGGGAAGTAGGCAAACAGGGGGGAGCCATCTCGCATGTCGTACCAGCGGATGGTGCCATCGGAGAGGGCCGCCACCGCTACACGACCATCGCGACTGATATTGACCGACCACGCCACCGAGGCGAGTGCCACACTCCACTGCTCCTGCACCCGTTCATCGAGTAATCGAAGCGACCACTCTGTGCCCAACAACAGCTGCTGGCCGTCAGGTGCTATCGCGTAACTGCGCGCCATCTCATAGTCATCAAGCGCTGGCACCTTGCCATTTATTTTCGGCCTAAAATCATCCAGCCACTGTTCAACCTTGAATCGCGCGCCACCTCGCTGCGGTGGATGAAGAGTTTCACTCACTCTGGACTCAGCAGGCTTCTGCGCCCCACCCATTAGCGCCGAGAAGTGGTGCAGCTTAGTTGTGCCCTGTTCAACCGGGTAGGCGACCGTCAGTCCATCCTCGGAGAGCAGCAGTCGCTCGCGGTCGCGACTGTAGTCGAGAATATCGGGGCCGCGAAAACTCTCGATAGAGCCATCTGCTGCGATGATTCCGAAACCGGGATCCTCGGCCGCAAAGACAATACGCCCACTGGGCATCTGCTGGATCTCAGTAATACGGTTAAGTGCGGCGGGAATCCGCTCAAGAGCCCCGCGCCCCCCCTCACTCCAGCGGTAGACCGGATTTCGCCCCGCGCCCCGGTAGTCACCGCTGGCGTAGAGGTAGTCACCCTCTGATGACCAGGTGACGGTAAAGATACTCTGCTGATCAACCAGGCCGGTTTGATCGGGATGAAACGCAAGCTCTAGATTGCGTGCCGAGACTACGGCAACGGCGGCGGCATCGACAAAACCGATCGCGATCTTTGCTGCATCGGGCGAGAAGCGGATCGATATCGGCTGCTTACCCCCCGGGATCTTGCGTCGGCCGACCAATTTGAAATCACGACTATAGAGCCGCGTCATGCCATCGAGCGAGACCGCAGCGAGGCGGCCACTGCGACTGAAATCGAGATCCATCAATTTGTCGAGATAGCCACTATCACGCGCCACCACCTTGCCATCGGCAAGGCGTACCACCGCCAGTCCGGCCCGCCCCTGCAGACCCACTGCGAGATGCGCGCCATCGGGTGACCAGGCGAGGGCGGAGATGGCGTCCTTAAACCCGTCCAGAGTGCGTACCAGCTCACCGCTAACCACATCGAAGAGATAGATCGACGCCGCGCCATTCCAGTCCCAGCCGGTCCAGCCGGCGGCTGCAACGCTATTGCCATCGGGTGAGACGGCCAGGGCAAAGAGCTGCCCCTCATGACCACTATCGATCGGAACCCGCAGGGTGGAGAGCAGACGCTGCTCCGGCATCTGCCAGATACGGATTGTCTTGTCATCGGAGCAGCTGATCAACCGCTGGCGCGGTGCATCGACCACCAGACGTCGGATCAGGGTGGTGTGCATACCCGTCTCGACGCGCAGGATCGGTTCAGTGGGCGGAGCAGCCTGCGCAGGTGACAGGATTGCAAACAACAGTGCACTTATTAACAGTCGCCACATAGGCCTACTCTCAACGACCGAGATCTTCCTCCTGTGCCTCACCGCGACCACCCTCAAAGACCACCACGGTGCCACTGAAGAGATCGAACAGCAGCGGTTGATCGACGGTGATCACGCCTTCCGAAGTGGAGAGCAGCTGCGGATTGAGCGAGGCGACCTCAATCACCTCAACTGAGCTGCCACCCCCATCCTGAGACTGACCGTTTTCAGCCAGCAGCTCCGCCTCGACATCGGGCTCCTCAACGAAAATCTCGGCGAGAAGGCCTGCAGCGTCTGGTGCACTCTGGCCAGCCACACTCACGCCCCCCGGTGCACCTGGGGGCAACGCCCCCGGTACAGTCGGCGCACCCGGACCAGCGAGGGTTGGGCCTACAGGGATTGCGGGGAGTGAAGGGATAGGAAAAGGCATGCGGGCATCTGGACCCGCCGCGATAGTGGGAGTAGTCACCACCCCGTCGCTATCGGTCACCGAGACGGAGCCCCCCCCCTCAACACCCGTCAGCCCACCGAGGAAGGTGACCTGACCGGCGGGAGCGGCGATGGAGATAGCCCCTTCGGCGCGTGCTTCATACATTGTGATACTGCCACTGTCTGCCTGTATCAGCAGCGAGGCGACTCCGAGATTGGTCGGATTCCAGAGGTTGCGCTCCGGTGTCTCGACACTGACGTTGTAACCGATGGTCGCACCGATATCGATATCACCACCGGTCGATGTAATCGAGACCGCACCAGTGGTCTCGATCTGGTCGAGCGAAACATCGTTGCCAGCAGCGAGG
>NZ_MPRL01000026.1:0-46735 GCF_002020875.1 Solemya pervernicosa gill symbiont
TCGTCGTTCGCTCGCGCTCTCAACTACGAATATGCAGACGGCGTCGACTATCGCGGACTAACCGCCTTCGCTTCGCTATCCATGGCGGTCAGCGAATGACAGCCATATATTGGTTAACGACTATACGCACGTCAAACCGACTCAACACAAGCTCACGCCCACGCAACCCCATCTGTTCCCGTTCCGTCTCACTCGCACTGAGCATGCGCTTGATGCTATCGGCCAGGCTTTCGGCACTCTTTACCTTGCAGAGATAACCGTTGACTCCATCACTGACAACCTCACGGCAACCGGGCACATCGGTCGTCACGATAGGACGCCCCATACTGGCGGCCTCGAGAAGAGTTCGAGGCATCCCTTCGCGGTATGAAGGGAGCACCACACAGTCTGCCTGTGTGATATAGCCCCTTACATCGTCAGTCGTTCCCAGATATTCAACATAGCCAGCATCCACCCACTGTTCGATCTCTTCCAGATGGATGGCAGTTTGATTCTCGGCACCCGCCTCACCCAGCAGTTGGAAGCGTGTCTCTGGGTAGCGCTGCTTAACTATTCTTGCGGCCTCAACGTATTCGACCACCCCCTTGTCTCGCAGCATGCGAGCAATCAGCAGAAAGCGGACGGCACGGCCATTCGACGGGTAACGGTTCAGTGCAAAATAGCCGACATCTATACCAGAACCGGGCACCAGTTCCGTCGCTTGTTCCGGCACCAGTCTACGGCGTTGAAAGAGCAGTCGATCGTCGCTGTTTTGGAAGAAGATCCTTGCAGCACGTTTCTGACTGATTCGGTAGAGCCACTCGACAAGTCTCGTAACCCATCCTTCCTTGATGAAGACTGTACCCAGTCCGGTAATTGTACTGATATAGGGTATCTTCAATGACCGTGCAGCCACCCCTCCGTATATTACCGGTTTGATTGTGTAGTGCAGAACCAAGGATGGCGCGAGATTTCGATAGAGTCGGATTAGCTGCAGCAGTGCGCCTGCATCGCGCACCGGGTTCATCCCCTTATTGTCGAGCTTGATATCCACGACCTCGCAACCCGCCTCAACCAATTTAACTGAGGAATCATCACGCGGGGCTGCCACCATCACACTGCAACCATCGCGAAGTAATCGTTTGATCAGTCCCAACCGAAAATTGGATACCGACCATGCAGTATTGGAAACGATCAATATTCTCTTGCTTACATCACTCAAAGAGAATATTCCTGTAAGGCACCCAAAGATGGGCGTGGCCTGCATAATTCAACCAGACGTATAGAACGGCCGCATGCATCACCAGCACACCAAGCACAAAGCCTGTACGCATCTGCATATTATTAATTAACAGTGGCGTTCTGGCGTAGACCACCAGCTGCAGTGGAATCAGATAGAGCGCCAATCTATCTGCAACGGTTGATGCTATTGAAAGCAGCGGTAAACAGGCTATCGCCATCAGCGCAATCAACACCCACGCAGCGCTATCATCCCAAACCATCTGCCAACGTTTCCATGAGATAATCAACAGCAGTGCGGGGAGCACATTCATTAACACCCTTATTTCACCACCTTCCGAAACCATCGGGTTGTCAACGTAACTTCTCATCAACCTTTCATAGTGCTCTGCCAGCAGAGCGCCAGCAGTGACTAGCATCAACGCCGATATTGCAACGGCTTTAATTACCTTGCCTCGCTTAGAGAGCAGTATTACGGGAAGAAACATAATCACTGCCGTCTTATGAAAGGTACAGGCCAAAACCACCAGAATTGAGTACCGTATTAATTTACCTTCACGCAGCCCCGCCAATGCCCACATTATAATGCCAAGCGCAGTTGCCTGGCGTGTATAACCCATGGCTACAACAGTAACCAGATAGGGGGCGGCCACTGCAAGAGCCAGCCAAGGCAAGGGTTGTTTTTGGCATAACCTTATTAGACCTAAAACAAATATCACTGCACAGACAAGATTTACACTATAGATACCGCCATCAAACAGGCCGATCAGCCAGTTTAACGATGCGTAAGCGGGATCAGATGTTACGACCGCCTCTGAGAATGACTCCCCCAAGGTAATATCATAATGACGGAGATAATTCACCCAGTCACCGCCCACCTCATGACGAAGACCAATTAATATTGTCAGGAATAATCCGACACTAAACCACGCGATTATTCGCAGCTCTTGTCCTGTTCTATATGGGCTAAAAACACCTGCAACAGGAAATAAGAATGAGAGCCAGAAGGAGATCATTGTCTACTGATTTTCCAACCACGCCTGAAACATCAGCACACTCCACAGTTGATGCTGCCTATTTGCTTTACCACTGATATGCTCCTGCCACATCATTCGTATCGGGTCTGCATCAAAGTATCCCTCATTAATCAAACGTTGTTCATCTAGAAGATCTTCGGCCCACTCTCGTAGCGGACCCCGCAACCAGCTATCTAGTGGGACACCGAATCCCATCTTAGGCCGTTCTATCAACTCTCTGGGAACATACTTGTAGAGCACCTCTCGCAGCGGCCACTTTCCTACCCCATCCTTGATCTTCATCTCAAGAGGTAACGACCAAGCAAACTCAACCAACCTATGATCAAGGAGCGGCATCCGTCCTTCCAAGCCGACTGACATGGCCGCACGATCCATCTTCACCAGAATATCGTCGGGCATGTAGGTCACCATATCTAGATACATCATGGTCGAACTTATTCCATCTAATTTTGGCCAACGATCTGGTGTCAAAACCAAAGTCTCTACATATTCTGAACCGACCACGACAGCCTCTGGTTCCCGCCAGAAGGAGACCACGTCCTGATAGTATGATTTAGCATCTGGACAGGAGAGTAACGAGGTTATTTTCTGAATCTTATCACCGAGACTTCCGATGCGTTTTGATTTGGGAAGTAGCGGCGCAATAAACGCAAACAGCGAATCCCACTGCTTCGGCGACATAACATTCAGTACGGCCTCTAGTGAGCCCCGCCCTACCCTCGGCAATCGCTGCAGTAATTCCCACAGCCGCTTGCCCTGCGTGTACCGGTTATAGCCGCCAAACAGCTCATCACCTCCATCCCCCGAAAGCGCCACGGTAACACTGCTGCTCGCGAGCCTGGAGACGAGATAGGTTGGTATCTGCGAGACATCAGCAAATGGTTCATCGTAGATGGTTGGGAGTTGCGGTACGACTTCGAGCGCTTCTCTTCCCGTCACATAATGCTCTGTGTGCTCTGTTCCTAAATGCCTTGCCACCCGACTTGCGTCTGCCGCCTCATCGAAACCTTGAACATCGAATCCGATCGTAAACGTCTTGATCGGTCTCGAACTTGACGCCTGCATCAGTGCAACCACCGTCGAAGAATCGACGCCACCAGACAGAAAAGCACCTAATGAAACATCCGACAACATTTGCCCAGAAAGCGATTGCATCAACTTCGATTCAAGGCTCTGTACCGCATCCTCTGGGTCACCCTCAAAGCGCATCTTTCTAGCGCCATCAAATGCAACCTGCTCTGCACTCCAGTAGCGAGTCACCTCTGGCTCTCCACCACTCCGGACCGTCAGATAACAACCAGCATCCAGCTTTGAGATTCCTTTGTAGATGGTATGCGGTGCTGGTATGTAGTTATAGCGCAGCAGTAGCCCCAGACCGCTCCTATCGACACTGCCTTGCCATTTTGGGTGACAACGTAACGCTTTTAGCTCTGACGCGAAAAGAAAATCATCAGCCGCAAATCCGTAGTAGAGCGGCTTCTCACCCATGCGATCACGCGCAAGCGTCAACTTCCTCTCTTTCCTATCCCACAGGGCAAATGCAAACATCCCGCCAATGGATTGAAGAGTCTTCTCGATTCCCCAGGCGACAAAACACGCAAGCAAGCTCTCTGTGTCGGCGTGACCACGCCAGACAGGCGCAACCCGCTCTGCTTTTAGCTGCTCACGGAGTTTTAAATGGTTGTAGATCTCACCATTAAAAACGATGGTATAGCGGCCACAATCCGACTGCATAGGCTGATGCCCTGCTGAAGAGAGATCAAGAATCGAAAGTCTACGATGTCCAAGGGCCAAGCCAACTGATTCATCAATCCATGTCCCGCTATCATCGGGACCACGGTGATCCAGTGTGGCAATCATCCGCGACACTGTGCCCACTAAAGCAGTACTTGCAACTGCTCGACAATCGAATAAACCAGCAATACCACACATTACAAGAACGCCTAGGCAACAGAAGAGAGGATGCCGGCCAGATGAGGGGCCGTAACCTGTAATGAGTATTGTCGTTCTACTTTTGAACGACCAGCCTCACCCATATTTTGACGTAATAGAGAATCTGATAAGAGCGCGTTCAGCGCCGCTACCCACTCCTCTGTAGTTTTCGCGAGGAACCCATTCACACCGTGTTCAACGATGTCACTATTTACACCCACCGGAGAGGCGATCACAGGCAAACCACATGCCATATACTGGATCAATTTAAACCCGCACTTACCACGCGCCCAATACTCATTGGGCAAAGGCATAATGCCGACATCAAAGGTGTGAAGCATCTCGATTTCATCTTCCTCACTCCACTCTACAATCTCAATATCAACACCAGGAAGTTCAATCTCACCGGAGCCAACTATGCGGACATGGGAACCACTCGCCTCACAGAACTCCCTCAATGCCGGGCAAATCAACTGCAGATAACGTGCGGTTGTGGGCGATCCTATCCATCCAATAGTGAATTTAGAATTGTGCCGTTTATTGTTCACAGTTAATGGGTAATTATCGAGATCGACGACAGTAGGTATTACCTCGACACGTTTTGATCCTGCCAACTTGGCATAATCCATCAAGTAACCATTGCCTGCGATTACCACCTCCGACAATTTCATCACGGTAGCAATCTTGTTCCCCAGTAGCCTTCTAACAAGCCAGCTAGGATGCATGTCATATTGATGAAACAAGGCATCGTCGTAATCGACCAGGTATTTAATACCGGTCCAACTTAGTAAGCGTTCGAATAGCGCCGGAAAATAGGGGAAAACCTCGTATTCTATTAATACGACATCGTAGTGATAGACAGTTACTAATGAGCTGATACGTCGTAAAAACGCACGAAAATATTCCACTCGAGATACCTTGCCCGAATTGTAGAGCTGATCAATATAGCTCTCATCAAAAAGGGGCATCACTTTAACTTCTATGTCGAGCTGTTCAAAAAATGGCAGATACTGGTAAGTACGATAGCGACTACTCGCTCCATTACGGGCGTATTTTGAAAGAACAAGTATGCGAATACTCTCTTTACCACCTATATCTTTAATGACTTCAGACATTACCAGTCTCATGGTGATTCGTGTTGATCACACTGCTACGAATGAGGCAATAATTCTCGATAGATTTCTCGATAAGATTCTGTACCAGCCTGCAACGAAAACACCTCTTCTGCAGCCTTCCGGCAACGTGAGCTCAGTTTGGGATCAGACAGCAACGTATCTAGCTCATCAAGAGCCTTAACCATCGCCTCTTCTGAACAATTATCTACAAGCACACCGACATTGTACTGCTTGATGATTTCTGCAACATCACCAACACCATCGTTGGCCACCACTGGAATACCGCAACCAAGAATCTCTGCCATACGAGTCGGACTGCTACCCAGTTTGCTTAGGCCCTCAGTGAAGAACATTACTGATGCCATCTGCCCCTGCAACACCTCTTGTACTAGGTCAGAAGAACAGGATCTAATCTCCAACCTAGACTTCACCAATGAACTGCTGTTCTCGATTGCCGCTCTAATTTGCACCGGATCATCCCGGGTGGTCAGTTCGAATGAGGCCTCCGGATCACGGTCAGCAGCAACTGTCATAAACGATACAAGCCAGTCGAGCCTGAACCATCCGCTCAATACTGTACCTAGACACCCAATGATCCGCCGCTCAGGCCCATCTTCGACAGGAACAAATCGTTCAAGATCAGCACAAGTTGGAATTACGACTACTTTCTGCTCGGCCATGCCGTATGGGTACTCACTATTCAAATGCGCAAGCGCCGCATGTGTCAACGACACCACTGCGGCCGCCCTACTAATACATACTCGTTCTGCCGTGACTATGGCACGATGAAGTAGACTTCCTCTACCCAGCCTTCCAGCAGTGATCAACTCCTCTGGCCAAAGCGCCCGCATATCGAAGATGAATGGTATCCCAGCCAACCGACCAACCAACATCGCCACTGCAGCCGGAATGTAGGAGCGAGCATGAATTAATTGAACGTTATGCTTTTGTACTTCACGTCGCACGAGCCAGACCATACGCACCATGCTGAAAAGCGGCGCTACAATCTTTGGTCGAGGGCGGAACCGCTGCGGCAGCCAGCGGATACCCAGGCTTTCACACTCAGTCCGTACTCGTGCAACCCTCTCCGTATCTGACCAGTCATCGTCCTTTTCATAGGTGATGAGCGTAATACGGTATTCCTGCGACAATCCCCGCAGATAAGCCATTATTTGGCTTTGACCGAGTGGTTCTAGTAGGCCATTACGTGTTAGATAGAGCGTTTGGTACATGAAAGGCTCAGTAGGTCTAAATATTGTTGAGCTGCGATCTCAGGAGAAAATTCAGCTGCACGACGCTTCAGGGCCTCGTGATCCACAGATGCATTTAATGCTTCCTCCATAGCATCTGAAAGCGCAGCAACATCACCCACAGGCACAAGCATTCCCCAACACCCATTTCCGAGGATTTCTGCCGGTCCGGAGGGACAATTAGTCGATACCACGGGCAAACCGAAAGAGAGCGCTTCGACGATAACATTGCCAAAGCCCTCATGGTCTGAAGATAGGACAAAAAGATTGGCAGTCGCGTAGAAAGGTGATGGATCCTCATGAAACCCGGCAAACAGCACCCGATCCTCAATTCCAAGCTCCACTGCCAATGTTCGCAGCATTGACTCAGTTTGTCCCTGGCCAACTATTGTCAGGCAAGCCCTCGGGTGCGAGAGAGCAGCAAAAGCATGAAGAAGAAAAGCGTGGTTCTTTACGGACTTAAGCTTTCCGACACTGAGGATGCGTGGTCCATCAGCTTTCCAAAGCGGATCGACTGTGGCCTTCTGCTCCACACTCGGGTAATTCATTGGTCGCAGGGGATTATAGATAGTAGAAATCTTCGATTCGCGAAACGCTGAGAGGCGGGCCATATCAGCTACCACGCCATCCGATACCCCGAGCCTTGCGGTAGCTAGCCGATATCCGAAAAAGGTACTTAGTCTCACCAATATCCTATGAGCAGTGCCCCATTCATCGTACTGCCTAGATAGGATCCCATGCTCGCATACCATGATAGATCCTTGAATCCGCGCCAACCTTGCTGCAAGCGGAACAACTGTGGTTAAAGGCCACATCATTGCAATAACTGCATCTGGTCGCTTGTTGCGTAAGTAGCCATACATAGGCCGTAATACATTCCGAAGACGTGTGACTCCAAGATCAATCACTCGGAAATCCCTCTGCACCTCGCGCAGAAAATCACCGGACGATGTCATGAGTACGAATTCTACTTCATGCCCGCACTCCGCAAAGGCTCGCGCGAGATCAACACTAACACGCTCGGCACCACCGCCTCGCAAGTTGGGCAGTACAATTGATATTCTTTGTCCTCCCATAACACTATGCTTTTTTAATCAAGCCTCATTGGACACTCATTCCAAAGACTATCCAGGTCAATATCAATCACGTAATCATGGAATTTCCTTTCCAAGTCTACTCTCTGAGTATTTACATCCACATTAATCGGATCCCAATCAGGTCTTCCAACTGAAGTGAAATAATCCCTGAATTTGAATCCATCACCAGCCAGCTTATCTGAGACGCGCATCCATAGAGACGGTACTCCGTATGAATCAGCACAAATTAATCCGTGAAGTGAAGAAGAGACAATACGATCACAAGCATTAATCTGGTCTACAACATCCTCAATATCGCCTGTAATATCGATTAAATGCGTATCAGGCCATTCTCTCGCAGTCACGAAGAATGGTTCATTCCATTCATGGCAGTGTGGGATTACGCCAAGAGAAAAACGCTTTTGTAACTTTTTAGGTGTATAAAAACGCGGCAGTAATAAAGCAGCATCACCAACCACAGTTACTTCGTCATATCCTTCATTTTTCAGCCGATCAGACGAAAGCCATCCTCGCACAGCCCTAATCTCCCCAGGCATTCCTACAAGCGGAACGTTGTATGATATACAACCAGAACCCCAGACAATAGCATTAGAATCACTCAATGCAGTCGCAAGATGGCTACCAATCCAATAATGTACAGGCTTTGGTGGCCAAGGATAGACGTCTGCACGATGCACAATCGTTTTACCTGAGACATGTTTTGCCAGATACGAGTTTAACTTATCACCCCAATTGGCTGCGACCACACCCTCTGTTGCCCATTGCATTATGATGTAATCATCATTTAATGCAGTTAAGATTGTGTTGACCAGCTTTTTTGGAGCGTTAATGATTTTCGTCAGCATAACGATATACCCTCATAATAATTCAAGTATGACTATTAGCGAATAGATCGTCTATTTTCATATCATGTGATTCTTGTGAAAATTTTGCTCGTATTTTAGCGCCATTATCTTCAATAACAGAAGAATGCATCATGAATGCTTCATGAATTGCCCGCAACCATTGTTCACACTCAAAACCATCAATAACAAATCTTTTGTCTGCCACAGTTTCTGGAAGGCCACCAGCGTTGATAACTAGCGCGATACGTCCTGCGGCCTGGGCTTCCATTGATACGCGACCAAAAGGTTCAGGCCATAGCGAAGGCATTAACCATACTGCGGCTGAAGACAACATTGCTTGCCGATCCGATTCCCAGCCTTTAACAATGACATTCTTAGGTGTTGCTGGATCTATTTTGTTAGTGTGTCCATATATGAGAAACAGATATTCTGGAGCACGCTTAGCTAATTCAAGTACAAAGGGATAATTTTTATCTGAACCACGTGTTACAAATCCAATTATATTTCCCACTTCATGAAACTTGTGAATAGATGACTGGATATCACACAATGGTGGAATAATGTTAATCTTTGATTTGTTGATCGTAAAACGTTTTCTAATACTTTTTCTCATGAATTCGCTGTTCGTTATAACCATGTCTGCACGTTTCATCATACGCACATCACTAAATCTACGAATAACGGCTAATTTTGCCAAGTTTATTCTTAACCGGACGCTAACCTTTGGCGGCCTAAATCCATAATTTTCAAAGGCTCTAACCACCACAGCTCTATTAACATCTGGAACTTGATCAAACACTTTCAGGGCAGGCAAAGAAGAGGTTGTCACCACAACATCCCTTGGCACCCCATATTCAGTTAGAAACTCCTGTGTTTTACTCTGAACAAATGGATTCCAATTTGCCGTTAAACTCAACCCACCCCATGACGGATGCCCCACCGTACAAACTTCGATTCCTTCACTTGCAAAACCCTCAACAGAGTCATAATTGTCGTCAAATGACAGTATCTTTATCTTTCTATTCTTTGAAAGGGCTTTTAATAATAAATAATTACTTAACGTACCACCAGTTTGGTTATCTTGGGTAACATGCCTCACGAATTGAGTGATAAAAAGCAAGTAATCACGGCTCACGACAAAGCTCCATCAAACATAATCTACCAATGCAATTAGTTATGTTGGCCATGTTAAAGCCATCATTATTGTACGAAACTTTATAATCTATACTTATATTATAATTTTCCTATAAATTATTTAGCTTGTACGACATCTATTCTTTTGTAACAGTCATTCTATGAATTTGGACCACCTATAGTTTTATTTGCGTGACACTCATAATCGACATTTACTTTAATACCAAGAAAACCCCCAATATCTAACCATTTATTATTATCTGAAAGACTGGTGATAAACAGTTTTTCTGGGGCATATTTCTTAAAATATTCTATAACCTCCCTATTGTATTCTTCATACACCTTGATGTAATGATCACGTTTATCTTCAAGCGGCATATGGTCGATACTATCATCTACTTCAGGAATATAATCCGAATTTTTCGCGTTCTTATCATAATACGAATCCAGATTTCTATAAATTTTGCTGTGCAAATAATCATTCGCTGTTTGCTTTATCAGCTTATGATTAAGCATGGAATCAAACCATTTATTGCTATCTCTGTACAATAATATGAATTTCGCATTCGGGAATCTGCAGTTCAATACTCTATAAAAATCCGGAAACCACCGTGGGTAGTCTTCATAAGCATGATATGATTTAAACGTGCAAGAACCAAATATTCTCTCATAATCCCCCTTCAACCATAACCTGCTCCAGGACTTTCGATGTACACTATAACTTGCCACCCTATATCCATGTTCCTTCAGGAACACTCCGACAGATGTGGTACCATTTCTTTGCATGGAGATACAGAATATTTTTGGTTTTCCTATTATTCTAGGAAGCCAGTATAGGTACTTTATGTAATCTTTAACTGGCACTGGTAAACTTTTTTTCAATTTATCAAGAAACATAACAAATCAGTCACCCTATAAGCTTTGATCTACCTTAAATATCCAGAATATTGGAATATGTTTAAAAGGATAATGGCTTATCCGACATATTAATAATAGATCAATAAAACTATAATCTACCAGCGACATCCCTCCTTGATGCATCACACCACGGATGACTTCTATAGATTTTAATATTTCTAATTTTATATCACCGACAAGCGACTCTCTACCAATAGATTCGAGCAACAAATTGCATTTAACAATTACATCATCACTAACTACGGCTATATTCAACCAGCCAAGATTCAGATCAGAATCAATTAATTATTAAACATTCGACATATATTATTATCCATACTCACCGCTTATTAATTCTTCAAATTCTTTAATTATCCTTTGTTTAGAGAACAAGTCATTTAGGATATTTAAATTATTTGTGTGCATTCTATTTTTAACACGCGAAAGATCCATAGGAAGTTCTTTTATAGTTTTTATCTGCATTCCACTCCGCTTTAAAAAAACATACAATGGAGAAATTCCAGACAAGTATACATTTGATCCTTGTTCTATCATTGCTCGTATATTTCCAACAGCTTGCTGTCTACTGTGCGCATACACCCCAATATTACATGTATTGATAATACTAAAATATTCTTCCTTGCTAAGCCTTTCCTCTAAAAATACTATTTCATTATTATCCAAATGCTTTTTTGCGTAATCTTTAACAAAAGAGACATATCTTTTCGTTCCTCCGTATGAAAGAGGTATAAATATTATCTGCTCATTGTCAATGCAACAATTAGATAAGCTGTTAATTATGGAAATATGATTATTCGTAGGGTCAGCTGAGTTCCCAATAATAATATTGTTTCCAATGCAACTTACACCTTTCTCCTGGTATTTTTCATTGCTAGAGTATCTAATTTGTACACTTTTCGCCCTAAAACTATTTCCTAGTATATTTTTTACGTATTGAAATTCAGTATTACATGGCGTACTGAAACCATCGACTCTTACAGTGATTTTTTTGAGTCTATATAAACTCTGTATACTTAGTATTGTTTTTTTTAAAACTCTTAGCGGGTATTTATAATCACTTAACAGCATGGCCTTATGTGTTTGCCAATTAAAATATCTATATTCTCCACCAATAAACCTATTGTAATAATCAGCACCCCAACCGGCCCAGACAACTATCTTACTGTCTGGAATAGACTCTATTATTCTTATTTTATGATCTTCGAGACAATGCACAATTATTATATCAGCCCAAGAAATATAATTATCTAACTGGAATTGCTTCTCTTTTACAACAACAATTTCTTCATCGTCATTACTATCAAAGAATTCCAGATTGTTTCTTTCTGTAATTATTACATTCTTATACTCACATAGATTATATTTCTTTTGTTGATCCACAAAAGCCTTAAAATGTATTGAGTCTTTTCCGATATTTAGTACTTTTCTATTAATCATCGTTATTACAGTTTATAAATCATCACTCTCATTAGTAACTATCAAGCCGATACTGCACTCAGGCCAATATGCATACTATCGGCCATACTCCCCATATCCAGGAAGAAGATTGAGGTTTACACGCATTTCACCTGACGACACTATCTTATTCCCTGCGGCATCAATTATCCGATGAATACGCTGCAGACAATCGAAATTAGTAGCAAGGCTGCTACGTTGAGTGTCAAACCAGATATTATCTTCCAGTCCAACCCTCACTCCACCACCCATGGCGATACCAAGCATATTCATTTGTAGCTGTGTACCACCAATCCACCTATACTCCAAAAAGCCTCTGATGGAAGATCATTTATCATCACTCCAACATGTAGCAGATCCGCCTGTGCGCAGGCAACGTTACCAACAATCAGATTGAAGTAGTGTGGCGGCTGAAGATAGCCCTTTCGCTCCAGATACCGTGCATAGTTGATCATACCAGCATCAAACACCTCCAATTCAGGCATAATGCCACGCTCAAACATCGCCGAGGCCAATGCTTTAATCATATCGGGTTCGTTCACATTAGCCTGACGATTGAAGTTAAGTGAACTAAGTGTAAGGCTTCCCATATCTGGTTTATGCATAGCGTCAAGTTGCAGCACCTCACTGCGCCGTTCAAGTGAATTATGATTTCGTCCACTGAGAGATACGCAAAGAATCAGCTCTGGCGCAAAATCACGAATACCTTCAATGATGCGAGCATACTGTTCAGCTCTCCAGGTAGGTTCATCACGTGCATGCAGGTGGACCATCGTGATACCAATCTCGTGAGCACGATGTACATCCTCAATGATCTCATTTGCTCCCAAAGGGACATGTGGTGTCATTGCCTTTGTGGGTAACATACCTGTGGGTGTGAAATTTATGACCACTTTGTTCATCAGATCCCCGTAATAAACCCGTAGTAACCTCAAGTGAGGTACGCTTAATCTTCCTTGCAGGATTCCCTACGTACACACCATCTGCTTCAGTATCGGTAATCACCACTGCACCCGCACCAATAAAACACCGCTCTGCTATCGTCACACCGTCCCGAACCACAGCACCCAAGCCAACAAAAGACTGCTCACCGATTACTACATTGCCCCCTAGTGTTACGCCTGCTGCTATGAATACATGATCTCCGATCTCGCAATGATGGGAAATGTGGGCGTTGCTGCGAATAATTACGTTCTGGCCAACTCGGGAAAAGGGCTGCACCACTGCACCCTCATAGATCAGACAGTTTTTCTGTACATTTAAACTAGGCCAGGTGATCGCCCTACTAGAGACATAGTTTGTCATAAGATAGCCTTGGGCCAGAGCCTGCTCGTATCTCTTCCTTCGCAGTCCATTGATAGAGTGAAATCCAAGCGGAAGTAGCATCGACACACTGTCAGGTGCATAAACATCCTGGATATCTTCAAAGGGCGCCACTGGCAAATCCTCATGGAACTCCTCGTGATAATACGAGCGATCCACCGTAAAGCCGACGACATCATATGGACTGTCGTGTTTCAGCGCATACCAAGCTAGACTTGAAAACTGTGTAACACCGAATAGAACCACCTTATTCACTTATCATAATCTCCTTATTGCCACAGTAGTCGAAACATATATTTCGCCCAAACAACTACAGTCAAACTTGTCCAGGAGTCGAATTTTAATCAGAGCGCTGGATATCAAACTTATCTGGGCCGAGGTAAGCAGCATCGACCAATCCTACTTTTCTTATTAATTCCTTAAAATATTTTTCTGGCGATTGGCAGAAATCTTCGTACTCCACTATCAATTTCCTTGATTCATCAACACCCCTTAGACCAATTTCAACAGCCTTATTAATTGCCTGTATCTGATTCACTACCTGCTCAAAAGGGGGCAGTTTCATTAACTCTTCTTTCTCGGGTATATCAAATGAGTACCATTCATTTTCACTACCAAGCTGTCGCTTTCGTGCTGCCAGTACGGAAGTAGCATTGGTAGCCAAATCACGCTTTAAATGGACAAACAAGATTTTATCAAAGATAGAATTAAGAAAGTCTATATTATAGTTAAAAAGCATCCCTTTCGCTGCAAACGGCTTCTGAAAAACATTCATAATTCCACTCAACTCTGATTTCAGAGTTGCGGTATCCATACTTTGCCTCAGCTCCTCGTTAGACCATACATCACGTCGAGAATTTGATAGAAAACGCCGCCAGAAATACCAGAATTCATTTGGCGCAAGCACCCCTTTGGTCTTGCCATTCTCTGACTTGAACTCAGACTGTTGAATGAATTCGCCCAATTCATCACGAAAATTATAACGTGGGTCCGTCAGCAAGCATTGTATCTTGGCCCCGATAATGGGAGCGTGATAGAAACGTGATAGCAAATTGGTTGGATAGGCAACGAGTCCAGTAGCAGCAAGCCACTGCATCAACAGGGTGGTTCCACTACGCATTGGGCCCATTACGAGAATCAATGGATACTGCGCTGCCCCCTGATCCCCTAATAATTTCTTCTCCGAAAGCCATAGCGTCGAATTGATATCACTTAATAAGACTTCCAAGTCCGTATTTCTTGTGAAAGACGTAGTTCTCCATGCTGCTATATTTTCTTTTTTTTTCATTTTTTACCTAGTACTACAGCTAACACTCTTTTCATATCCGAATCTCGATATCTTTGATCCAAGGGTAAAGGCAGCATGCTTCTTATCATACCGTTTGCCCAATCCTCCCCCAATCTCTCCAGGGCATCGATCCAGTATGTTGCAACAAAGATTTGATTACTTATGAGACGGCTACGGATATCTCCATCTTGTGAAATCAACGGATAACACAAAGGAACTTCATCTCTATTCATTCCGGATAACAATCGATTATCACAACCTAGTTCTGCATGAAGTATATGGAAATTTGCTTTGCGTCTTACCAGAACGGATGAAAAATCGATTGAGGCAAGAATACGACTACTCAGTTCCGACATTCCTCTTGGTTCACAGTCACTCAGGGTTGCTTCCGCATGTTGGTAGGAAGCATAGCCTGATTCGGGAGCCCCCCCCAAACGCTGTATAAGGTGATCCATACGAGAAAATGAAGTGGTGTCTGTCACTTTTAAGTTGGGCACTGGTATCTGACTATAAAGTAATCCACCATCTGGAATCCCGAAGAATTTTCTTGGTGAATAAATAGTAGCCAGAGCCTGTTTGTGTGGAGAACTAAAGAATGCCTGAGAATAGTCAAGTATAACCTGCTCAGCATCTAATCGTTTCAGCAAAGACTCAACCTTTTCGCCACACACTCCAAAGTAATTCACATATAAAAGCCAATCATCTGTACCAATCTTTACATCAGGGCCCACCTCCAATTCTTCTGTTAAGTCGTACCAAACAATTTCTATGCCCGCAACATTCAATGGTTGTAACATTGCATTACATATATATTTTGGCATCCATACCTTTTTGGGTCTCCCAGCACGGAGCAATGCTAGAAACGCTGCTCTAGCTGACTGATAGCTTTTCAAATTAGCGTGAGGTAATTCCCTCCTTGAAGGGAGCTCCAATTCAAAGTAGCCACCTATATGCGATGCCTTTCCATCAGACAAGATCATATGCCTCCAGGATTTTTTCGCATTGCTCTTTATTATTGAACATAATAATGTCGATGATGGATAGATTGGGGATGAACTCTTTTGAGAACTGCTTATAACGCACCTCTCTTGGCTGAATAAATGAGAGCTGTAAACCTCGATCGGCGAATACTGCATCTTCGTAAAGTAATTTTCCGCCTGGCAGGTTAATGTAGTGCGTTGCACCCAGCTCCTCACAAATAGCAAGAACTTTGGCTTGGCCACGAAGTCCATTGTCTTTTTGTAATTTTGACGAAATATACCATTCTGGATCAAGAGCCAGATATTCGCATATTTTATTTAACCCGTACTCAAGGTAACGAGCGAGGTTATTTTCTTGATTCGTGATGATCTCTTCGAGAAGATCATAAACGACTTCGAAATATGGAGCTTTGCTGTAATTCTGCCTGATACTCTTCAGCATCTTATGTTTCTTATCTACATTAATCTCATTAATTAACTTGCTTGAACTTGCACCGTGTAATGGCAGTGTTATAAGTTGTTTATGAGTTCTCGCTAGGATCAAATTACGATTAATCCATCCGCCCTTGATAAAATTTACATCATCGAAAACAACAAAAGTATCTACTGCATGGATTAGCTGAAAATAGCCAATATACGGAAATAAATAGGGCTGCATAATCCCCAGCTTCATGGCGCCACACAAATATGTTCAAGCACTGATAGAATATCTTGCTTTGACAATTCCGGATAAATCGGTAGACAAATTACGTTTGCTGCCACATCTTCAGCCACCTTGACGTTGTTCACTTGTATCGAAGCCAATTCTTGATACATCGGAAACTCCGTAATCAATGGATAAAAATACCTCCGCGCATTGATCCCGTTTGTCTTAAGTTTCTCATAAAGGTCATCGCGACTTAGTGGATATTTATCTTCCACAAAGATCGGAAAATAACTGTAATTACTCTGCCATTTCTCTGCCTGTGAATGACATCGAATTCCGGCTATGTTTTTCAATCCTTCTCGATAGGTCACATCAATCGCTTTACGTTTTTCAATTGCCTCATCTATATACTGAAGCTGTAACAGGCCGACTGCGGCAGAAAACTCGTTCATCTTACCGTTTATACCAGTTTCGACGACAGTGGTTTCATTTACAAAACCAAAGTTTTTAAGTTGATCTATATAGTACTTAGTCTCTTCGTCGGGACTGACAATTGCACCACCTTCAAAGGTGTTGAAGACTTTGGTAGCGTGAAAACTGAGCACCGAAAGATCACCATAGTTGAGAATCCCAACGTCATGATTCTTGACGCCAAAGGCATGCGCAGCATCATAGATTACCTTTAGGTTGTTCTGCTTAGCGATTTTATCAATTGCCTCGACTTCACAGGGCTGCCCATACACATGCACCGGCATGATTGCCGTAGTTCGTGAAGTGATCGCTTCATCAATTTTGTCAGGATCAAGATTGAGTGTCACCGGATCGATATCGACAAATACCGGTGTGATGTCATTCCACAGCAGTGAGTGTGATGTTGCAACAAAGGAGTACGGTGTAGTGATGACTTCACCACTAACACCTAGCGCCTTGAGAGCTGTTATTAGCGCAATGGTTCCATTTGTAAACAGTGAAATATATGGAACATCAAGATAGTCACACAATGCGTCTTCTAGCTGTTGATGAAACGGTCCACCATTAGTTAAGTGCTTGTTTTTCCAAATCTGCTCAAGATAAGGAATTAGCTCATCCAGTGGTGGGAGGTTGGGCTCGGTAACGTAAATTGGTTTCTCTTTTTGAGTCACTAGATAATTTTGCCTGTCAGTGGTGCTATCTACTAAAAGCGTGGTTTTACATGGCTTGAGATTAGCTGGTTATTGTTATTCAACTTAGCAGTTAACCGAGCATTACAACGCCTGCATTGCAACCAGACGACCAAAACGAGAATCCTTTGTATCGCGCAGTTTCTCGTACCCCCCCTCCTCAACCAACTGCCCCTGTTCGAACACATAAACCTTATCAACATTTCTTATGGTAGACAGGCGATGAGCAATTATAATGACGGTGATATGCCCCTTAAGTTCGTCGATACTTTTCTGGATGGCGCGCTCTGATTCGGAATCCAGCGCACTAGTCGCTTCATCCAATATCAGCAAATTAGGTTTGCGGTAGAGTTCGCGTGCTATGAATAAGCGCTGGCGCTGGCCACCTGAGAGACGTAGCCCACGATCACCTACAAGCGTCTGATATCCATCAGGCAAACTTTCGATAAAGTGCGCGATATGCGCTTGCCGAGCTGCTTCTCGGATGCGATCGTCGAGCTGTACACCTTGCTCCGAATCATCTGCCCACATGCATATATTGTTCGCAATCGTATCGTCAAAAACCACAGTCTCTTGCGATACATAACCAATCTGTTGACGCCAGCTCGATAGATTTATATTTTCGCCTGGGAAACCATCGATTAATACCTGCCCACTGTTCGGGTTGTGCATTAATGTTATTAGATCCACCAGTGTCGATTTTCCCGCACCTGACTCACCAACCAGTGCTACCGTAGTACGCACTGGGATTTCCAGATTAACTCCTTTGATGACATCATCCAGCTGCTGATCGTAGCGGAAATGAAGGTCATCCAGGCGGATCGCCTTGTCTAGAGCACCAAGTACATGTGGCCCATCTCGACCCTGATACTGACGCTGCTTGGTAAACTCTTGATGCACCAACTCCATACTGCCAATCTGCTCCAGCGCACCTTGCCAGTAGCTCTGAATACTTAGCATTGCATTAAGGCCTCGATAGAAAAGCAGGATAGAGACCAGAATCGGTGCGAGTGGCTGCTTTAATAACTCGATCTGTATCAGAACGATCAGCATAATGAAGACAACTGCAATTGGCTCACGAGCGGCTTGGGTGAAACCTGCAGCGATGCCAGTGCGCATTTGATATCCGGTGAGCTGATGGATAGAGACTGTAATACTTCGTCTGAGCCCGGCGGTCTGATCGGTCGCAGTCAGATATTTGAACGCATGTAATGCCTGTATTAACAGCTTGGCAAGATGTCCGTTTTCGGAAGCCGTTTTCCTCGAGAGGTTACGAACGTAACCGTTAAGCTTCCTAAACAAAACTACTAGAAGAATCCCTACACCCAGTGCCATAAGGCCGAAACGCCATGCGACGACGAAGGCCAGCGCAAGGTAGACCAGCGCATTGACAGATTGGGTACCAAGCTGTGCGGTACTGTTAAAGGACTGCAATGCGCGTGTGATCTGTTCGTTGATCAGATTAATGAAGTACCCAGTGTCTCGGCTACTGTAGTAGCCGTAGGTCATATTGCTGTAGTGATCGAATAATCGTCCTTTTAGTTCACGTAGTAGCTGACCACGTAGATAGGCACTAAATCCAAGCGCACCAAAAGTGAGCGCGCCCTTAAATAGGAATGCCAGAGTAATAATGATCAACACCCCTACGGTGGAGTCATGTATGCCCAGCAGCGAAAAAAGATCATGCACGTGTGCAGAAACCCCCTCTGACGCCATGCTCATTTCACCCGTAGCACTCGACGAACCAGAATCCAGCGACTGCAACAACGGCAGAAACATCAAGATCCCCACACCTTCAGCCAGCCCTGCTAGCAGAGAAAGGGCGAAGACATAGTACATCCGCCGACCAAGATATGTCTGGAAGATCTTTAAGTAGTGTGGAAGATCGCGAATTGGATTTTTCATCGGGACAGATTTACTAAAACAGGAATGAAGCATCTTGGATAAAATGCAAACACTCTGGAATAAAGTCTATTTTCTTATTCGACATGCTTTTTCCTGCCCACACTTACCAGGAAGGAAATTAATAGCGACAACAACAAACCTGCGACAAGACCAAATGCAACTATCAGCAATCTTTTTGGCTTAAAGGGCGAGGTCGTCTCAATTGCTGAATCAATAACCTCAAATGCATAAAACTTTTTCGAATTTGAAAGCATTAATTTCTTATTTTGCTCTGTTAACAGCGAGAAAAATACCTCTTTAATTTCCAGCACCTCCGTAATTAAAAGTTGGTGCTCAAGATACTTCACGTGCCTCTTTATCTCTCGAATTTCATCATCTTTTGTCTGCTTATTGATTCTCGCAACAAGTTTATTAGCCCATTGAGCCGCACGAGCCGGATCCCTATCAACAACCGAAAGGTTGATCATCCCGTTTTTCTTGTTTTTACTAATATTGAGCTTTCCGCCTACAAACCTCTTATATCCCATCGCTAATGTCGGTTCTTCAACAAGATCAACTTTATTAAATACTCTTTTCATCCTCTGCAAGAATGTCTCTGCAGGTGGATTCCAACTCTTATTTTTCTCGTCCCACTGCGCCTTAAAAAGCTCTGGCATCAACCCCTCACCTTTTATAAAGGCTTCAATGAATGCTCTCGATTCAATTTTTGCAATAATTCTATCTGTGGGATCTGCCTGACCTTTAACGCGCACACCTGCAAGTTTTGCCAATCCGCCCAGTTGGCCCGAAAGCGCCGCCAGGCCACTCCCCTGCTGATCAAGCGGTGCCAGTGTTGCCGTCGCTTTGTAGTAGTTTGGAAGACTGTATGCGTAGTAGGCTGCACCCCCACCGAAAAGGAGTGTTACAAGCAGAATAAACCATTTCCATGCCCAGAAAACCGATAGAAGACCAAGCAAATCTAGTTCTGGCTCGTGACTCTGCGCCGCCTGAACCACATAAACGGGCTGCTCCTTTTTCACAGCCCTCTTCTCCACTGCCTCCTCTTCAGGATTCTGCTCTTTATCTGACATGTTTTTAGTATGGCTCTATTAATAGACAAGTGTAGCTGTCTTGGGTACGCCTTAACTTACAAACCAATCTCAGTTCCTTCCTGTTTTCAAAGGGATCAGAAGATTCCAATATTGTGCCAACTTGCTGCTGCCACGCCGATCTGAGCCAGGATCTTACTGACCTCAACCCACAACGTAAGGGTTCTGATGCGTTCTACATCGAGTGGAACTACGATCGTATCGCCTGGTTCTATCGAGGCTTCTGAAGTCACTTCGAACCAGCTGTTTCTACCCAGACTTACTGAGCCATCCGCCTTTACAATATAGATATGTTCATCGTCGGCCTTTGGTGTAACACCACCACTGGCATCAATGTAGTCATCTCTATTCTTATTATTCCTAAACAACAGGGTACTGGGATGGAAGACCTCTCCCATAATCGAGACCTCCTGCATCTGTTCCGGCACAAAGATGCGGTCACCATTTTTCAGCACCACATCGAATTCACTCGCGCGCCCCTCTTCCATGTCGATGAGCAATCTTGGAACATTAATCACCAGCCGGCCTACTGCCTTGGTGCTACGCAGCTGCTCTGCCAGCTGCTTTGCAATCTCGACATCATTTCCGCCGCGCGCGTTGTTATCACTCAATGCCGACGATGCGATATCCGACTCCAGTTGTGTCGCAAGCCGATTGAGCTCTTGCTGCTCACGCTCTCTCAACTCTTCCCGCAGGAAGACAACCGCCTTTGGGTAGGCGCTCTCGGTAAGACCGCCGATTCTCTTGATTAATGAACTAAGCTTCTCGCCAGCAATAATCTTGTACTCACCTGGGAAACGCACCTCGCCCTGAACATTAACCATCCGTGTTCTGCTCCACTCCGGGATCTCTCTGAAGTGGATCGTATCGAAGGGATGGAGCTCTAAGTTCTTTGCCGTCACCCCTGACAACGCCTCCTGCAGATTCACAGTTAGATGGACAACACGATTAATGCCGTCATCACTCCTGATCACACGCGTGATCTCTGCCGAAAGCCGATAGGCCTTCTCATTCAACTTTCCTGCTGCGCGTATCGCGTCATTGACACGCATACCGGCCTCGAACGGATATCTGCCTGCTCCTCGTACTGCACCATTAATCTCTACCCAGCTGACACTCTGATCACTCCAGGCACGCTGCTCAACACGCTCCAGGTAGGGCAGCACCATCTTCTGCCTCGATCCGTCATTTGCCAGACTTAGGATAACGATCTCGTCCTGCGGCTTGAGCAGCACGTTCGCATCGGACTCAGGTGAATTCAATGCGTCTCTGAGTGTGGTGGAGATGATTTTCAGCCGTCGGTCGATACCCTCCTCGCGTCCGATCAGTACATAGTCGAGATCCGCCTGCTGCCGGAGCAGATCAGTTGAGGGTATCAGGTCGACCAGACGCATTCCCTCTCGCCATTGGTAGCTGCCTGTTCGGTAGGCATAGCCACTTAACTTAACCACCTGTTCCATCGGTTTGCTGACGGGGAAAATAGTCACTCGATCACCCTGCTGAAGGGCATAGCTGGCGGTAACCTCGCTCATCATATCCAGGTCGGTCAGACTCTTGTTACCACCACCCCCTACGCGCTCGAGTTGGATGGCGCTACGGTCGGCATCGGCCTTCAAACCGCCTGCCATGGCGACCAGCTCTCCGAGGCTCTGCTGTCCCTTCAACTCATAGACTGCGGGGCGCCTCACCTCACCATCGATAGAGGCTGTGGCAACCACTGTGGGCACGAATATCACATCGCCCTGGAAGAGACGAATATCACCGCTGGTATCACCTCGCATTAAAAAGTCGTAGAGATCCAGTTTGGAAACGATCTTGCCACCTCGTTTCAACTCTATGTTGCGTAGCGAACCGATCTCCCGCACACCACCACTGAAGAAGAGCGCGTTGGTTAGGGTTGAGAGTGCGCTGACAGTATAGCTACCTGGCTTATTGACCTCTCCGAGCACAAATATCCGAATCGACCTCAACTCACCCATGGTGACATTGGCGCGAACACCAATGAACTGCTTTTTGATCATGCGGTGGATCTTTTTTTCCAGCTGTTCGAAACCCAGTCCCGCCACTGAAACCGGTCCGATTTTAGGAATAGCAACCGTACCGTTTCTTTTAACCGCTAATTCGTACTCTTCGTTCTCCTTGCCAAAGAGTTGTAGTTGAATCACGTCACCTGGCCCAATCACATAGTCATGCGGTACCGGCACATCGGTAGCTGGCGCAAAGGTAGTTGGCACCCCCTCGAAGAGGTCGTAGCCATACGGCTTTAACGCTTCCTTTCCACTCTTCTCGACCGGTAGTCGCTCAACTTTGATGTAGTAATCCTTTAGTAGTGGCTCTGCACCGAGTCTGACCGCTGCTTGCGACTCATTAAGACCAGCCATTCCCACCTGGCCAATAATCGGCATGCGAATAGAACCCTGATCGTCGACACGGTAGAGGTTACGCCCCATGTAGGGGAGCTGTTTAGACTCACGCTTCTCAAAAATCTTCTCGAGCCGACTCTGCTCCTCCTCCTGGAGTTGCTGCTTGTAGCGCGGCGCTTCACGTTCTGGCACCCTCGCATCACGACTATCTTCCTGCTGTGACTCGAGATAACGCTTCAGTTGTTCATCATCGATCTCTTCAACCGTAACAATTACGGTATCCCCGCGCTCGAGCCTCTCCTCTATCTCTTGATCAAGATCATCCACCTGCTGATACTCACCTTCAGGCAGGACCAGCGTGGGAAAGGGCGGGACATTCTTCTCTGCACTCGGCGTTGCACCGACCGACTCCAGCAGCTGCTTGCGATCATTCGGCAGCATCTTGCCCAGCTGTTCAAGCTGGTCAGTGGTGATTCCAGCCGCATTCGCGGAGGCCGGAATAAATGGGAGACCTGTCGATATTAGAAATATTGAAAATGCTTTAATTAATCGCTGCTGCATACCCTCTACCTGTCACATCCCTAGATTAATCGGCAGACTAACTAAACGACTAGACCTTGAAATAATCGTTGTACCACTCAACGAAATTGGCCACACCGGTCTCAACACTGGTGGCCGGTTTATAGTCGACATCACGCACCAGGTCTTCAACATTGGCATAGGTATCTGGCACATCGCCCGGCTGTAGTGGCAGCATATTCATCTCTGCTTTTTTACCGAGACAATCCTCCAACACCTTAATGTAGTGCAGAAGCTCCACTGGCTCATTGTTGCCGATGTTGTAGACACGCCACGGCGCCATACTGCTACCCGGATCCGGCTTCTCACCTGACCACTCCGGATTCGGTTCTGCAACACGATCAAGGGTTCGTATGACACCCTCAACGATATCGTCAATATAGGTAAAGTCGCGACGGTGCTTGCCGTAGTTGAAGACATCGATCGGCTCGCCTGCGAGGATCGCCTTGGTGAACTTGAACAGCGCCATATCGGGACGACCCCAAGGACCATATACCGTGAAAAAGCGCAGCCCGGTGGTTGGCAGGTTGTAGAGGTGGCTATAGGTATGTGCCATCAACTCATTGGCCTTTTTCGAGGCCGCATAGAGTGAGAGCGGATGATCAACATTATCGTGCACCGAGAAGGGCATGCTGGTATTTGCGCCGTAGACCGAACTCGACGAGGCGTAGACGAAATGTTCAACACCGTTGTGTCGGCACCCCTCAAGCAAGTGTGCAAAGCCAACCATGTTGCTATCGACATAGGAGAGTGGATTTTCGATTGAGTAACGCACACCCGCCTGCGCGGCGAGATTTACTACCTTGTTTGGTTTCTCTTTCTCAAAGAGTGCAGCGACGCCCTCACGATCTGCGATATCCATGTGGATAAAGGTAAAACGATCATAGGGCTCGATCCGAGCCAGCCGTGCCTTTTTCAGATTAACGTCGTAGTAGTCGTTGAGGTTATCGATACCGATCACCTCATCACCACGCTCCAGCAGGCGCATCGCCAGTTGTGAACCGATAAAACCCGCCGCACCTGTAATCAGGACCTTCATCAACTACTCTCCGCTTAGAAAATTAATAATTTAAAGACGCGCCGTCACTGCGTTGGCAGGCAGCAGATACTTCACGTCGTAGACCACACCATCCTCTTTGACCAGCGCATTGATACCTTCAATGCCTAGCTCGGAGAATTGATCATGTGCAACAGCGATGATCACCGCATCGTACTCACCACCAGTCGGCAGGGTTTGGATCAGATCAACGCCATATTCATGACGAGCCTCGTCCGGATTGACCCAGGGATCATAGAGATCGATATCGATCCGGTAGCTATGTAACTCTTCAAGAATGTCGACCACTCGCGTATTGCGTAGATCAGGACAATTCTCCTTGAAGGCAAAACCAAGCACCAACACCCGAGAGCCAGCCACCCTCGCTCCGTTCTGGATCATCAACTTGACCACCTGGCTGGCCACATAGGCACCCATGCCGTCGTTGATTCGCCGCCCAGCGAGGATCACCTCGGGCTGGTAGCCGATCGCCTGCGCCTTGTGGGTCAGATAGTAGGGATCAACACCGATGCAATGACCACCGACCAGACCCGGACGAAATGGTAGAAAGTTCCATTTGGTACCCGCCGCCTCAAGCACCGCCTCTGTATCGATATCGAGTCGATTGAAAATCAGGGCCAACTCGTTAATTAACGCGATGTTGACGTCGCGCTGTGTATTCTCGATCACCTTGGCGGCCTCAGCAACGCGCACACTGGGTGCCAAATGGGTGCCAGCCTCAATAACTTCACGGTAGACCGCATCAACATAGGCCGCCACCTCTGGCGTCGAGCCAGACGTCACCTTCTTGATGGTGGTAACTCGATGCTCCTTGTCACCCGGATTGATACGCTCCGGGCTATAGCCGACAAAGAAATCGGAGTTGAAGCGAAGTCCGGAAACCTCTTCGAGGATCGGTACGCAGACCTCCTCGGTTGCGCCCGGGTAGACGGTCGATTCGTAGACGACAACATCTCCCGCCAATATCACTGAGCCGATGGCGCGGCTGGCGCTGATCAAAGGCGAGAGGTCTGGCTGCTTGCTCTCATCAATCGGCGTGGGAACGGTGATGACATAGAAGTTACAGCTCTGCAGTGAATCGAGCTGATCTGAATAGCTAAGTTGCTCAGCTGCAGCCAGAAGCTCTGGTTCAACCTCCAGGGTGCCATCATGGCCACTCTTCAGCTCTTCGATCCGTACACTATTGGTGTCGTATCCCACGGTCGGCCAACGCTTGCCAAACTCCACCGCGAGTGGAAGCCCGACATAGCCAAGCCCCACCATCCCTATCTTTACACCATCAATATCAAACATCATTTTTCCATCGCAACCAGAACTTTCTTCCGGTGCCGACTAGTAATAATTATTAACAAGCGACCGCTTTACCGATCACCTATGACATATCTGCCCCATCCGTCATCTCGGGGACGGTTATGACACCACGCTGAAGCAGTAGCTGTAGCACCTGATCGACTGAATCTTCCAGTGAAAGCGACCCGGTATCGACAATCAGCTCTGCCGCCTCTGGCTCTTCATAGGGCGATGAGATGCCAGTAAAGTCACCGATCTCACCCGCACGTGCTCGCTTGTAGAGCCCCTTAACATCGCGCGACTCACACACATCGACCGAAGCTCGGCAGTAGATCTCAAGAAAATCGCCGTGTGGTACCAGTGAGCGTACACGGTGACGATCCTCGCGCATTGGGGAGATAAAAGCCGTGAGCGATATCACACCCGCCTCGAGAAAGAGCTTACACATCTCACCAATACGGCGGATATTCTCACTGCGATCATCTACCGAAAAACCGAGGTCACCACAGAGGCCGTGACGAACATTGTCGCCATCAAAGACGAAGGTACGCATACCCATTTCGAAGAGCCGCTCTTCAATGGCGTGCGCCAGTGTGGACTTTCCCGAACCTGAGAGGCCGGTAAACCAGAGGATAGTGCTTTTATGCCCATTGACCGCTGCGCGCATCTCACGCGACACCGCTGCGTTGTGCCAAACCGTATTACTGCTTTTCTCAGACATCCTTCCCAATTTCACTCTTTTTATATAGACAGGCTGTTGCGCGTCATAATAACCGAACTATCTTGCCAATGCCCGATTCAAGCACCCTGATTTGAGGCGCTTCATAGGACACTACTCGCGCTCGAAGAAACACCATCAAATCGACGCTCAACTGTCATGACGAACACCATCAGACAGAGACAGACAACGCACTACGCAATCACTAATTCTGCGCACAATTCAGTCAATCAATACAGCAACTTAGCGACAACAACGCCGCACTGTGACCACAATCACACTTCGTCCAATTGAGCTATGCTTGAAGAGACGTTAATGTAACTAATCTAATCATAATTAAAATAAATAGCGGGTCATCGCCTCATGGGCGGGCGCATTATATGAAAACTTCTTCTTCAAACCGTCTGCTTTTCAATTCGGTCGCTGGTCGCGGCTGGTTGGTACCGATTGCGATCGCCGCGCTGCTCTACGCCATCAGTCTGCACAACTACCTGCTGTTCCATACTCTGGCGGAACTCTTCCCGATCATGGTCGCCGTTATCATGGCAGTGGTGGTCTGGCACACCTACGAATTCTCCCGCAACCACTTCCTGATGTATCTCGGCTGCGGTTATTTCTGGATCGCCATGCTCGACCTGGCACACGCCCTCTACTACAAAGGCATGGGATTTCAGGCCATCGATTCAGCCAACCTCTCCATCCAGCTCTGGGTCATCACACGTTTTTTTGAGGCATGCCTGCTAATTAGCGCACCCCTATTCATGAAAAAACCGGTCGTGCGGCTGCCACTCTTTACCCTCTTCGGTGCGATTGTAATTTCCACCTTTGCCTTGATCAATGCCGGCCACTTCCCCGACGCATTTATTGATGGCAGCGGCCTGACACCCTTCAAGGTCAATAGTGAGTACCTCATCGTGATCATCATGCTCGGTGCGATCGGCTTCACCTACTCCAAGCGCACCATGATCGACCCTTTCATTCTCAAGCTGATGCTCGCCTCTATCAGCCTCACCATCTTTGCCGAGCTCGCCTTCACCTTCTATATCAGCGTCTATGGTCTCTCAAACCTGGTCGGACACATCTTCAAACTCTTCTCCTTCTGGTTCATTTTTGCCGCGATCGTGCGCACCACCCTGACCGAACCGTTTCAGGTCATGTCTCGCGTCTCTAGTACCTACGATGCGATACCCGACCCAACCATCGTTGTCGATCGCCATGGCTATATCCACCAGGTTAATAAGGCTGCCTGCGAGATGGCGGGGCAGCCTGCTGAATCACTCATCAACCACCACTGCCACGATCTCTTCCACCCTACTGTAAAAAACAGTGAATCCTGCCCGCTTTGCGACATGATCACCAAGGGTGAATCAGTCAGCAACCTTGAACTCGAAAACCACGAGCAGTCGCGCTGGCACCTCTACTCGCTCACTCCAGTCGATAGCGGCATTCTTGAGGGGATGGTGCATGTTGCCATCGATACCACCCGTCGCAGACAGATGGAGGAGGCGCTACGCCAGTCTCGGCAAAAATTGGCACTGCATGTCCTGCGCACACCATTAGCCGTTATCGAGTGGAATCGCGACTTTGAGGTCGTCGAGTGGAACCCTGCAGCAGCGAAGATCTTCGGCTTCTCCGCCGATGAGGCGTTTGGCAGACACGCGGCCGGGCTAATACTGCCCGATTGGGCCAAAGACCACGTCAACAACGTCTGGGCTGAACTGATCGACAATCGCGGCGGCCTCAGTAGCACCAATGAGAACCTGACCAAGGATGGTCGAACCATCAGCTGCGACTGGTACAACACACCTCTGATCGATGAGCAGGGCGAAGTAATCGGTGTCGCTTCACTGGTTCAGGACATCACCGAACGCAAGCTTGCCGAGGAGCTGATCCACGATGAGAAGGAGCGCGCTCAGGTCACTCTCCACTCTATTGGTGATGCGGTTATTACAACTGACGCCCTCGGCACAATCGATTACCTCAACCCTATTGCTGAAAACCTCACCGGCTGGGAGAGCAGTGAAGCGATCGGCAAACCGGTGACCGAGGTGTTCAATATCGTCAATGAATTCACCCGCAGCCGGGTTGAGAATCCGGTTGAGAAGTGTCTTCGTGAGGGTGCCATTGTGGGTCTGGCCAACCATACCGCACTGATTCGTCGTGACAGCAGCGAGATCTCTATTGAGGACTCAGCTGCACCGATTCGCGACCGACGTGGTGACGTGATTGGCGTGGTAATGGTCTTCCACGACGTCAGCCATGAGCGTGAATTAAGCAACAAGCTCACCCATCAGGCCTCCCACGACGGCCTCACGGGATTGTTCAATCGTCAGGAGTTTGAACGTCGACTGACCGACCTGTTACTGAGCGCCCGCGAGGATCACAAAGAGCACGCGCTGCTCTATATCGATCTCGACCAGTTTAAGATCGTCAACGATACCTGCGGCCACATCGCCGGTGATGAGCTGCTGCGTCAGCTCAGCAACATCTTCGCCAAGTATGTACGCGAGGCCGACACCGTTGCACGCCTTGGCGGTGATGAATTTGGCATTCTGCTAGAGGCCTGCGACATCAACCACGCCCACCGCACAGCTGACAACCTGCGCCTGGCGGTCAAAGAGTACCGCTTCGCCTGGGAGGGGAAATATTTCGAAATCGGTGCCAGCATTGGGCTCACCGCCATCACCGACGAGAGCCAGGGGCTCTCCAAGGTGCTCAGTGCCGCTGATATCGCCTGTTACGCCGCCAAAGAGAATGGGCGCAACCGCGTACACGTCTATGTCGAGGGCGACACCGAGCTTGAGAATCGCCAAAGCGAGATGCAGTGGGCCTCGCGTATCGCACAGGCCCTCAAGGAAAACCGCTTCCGCCTCTATTCACAGGTTATTACACCGGTCAATATCGAAGATGGGCTGGTGCCACACTATGAGCTACTGGTCAGAATGGTTGATGAAGCCGGGGAGTCGCTATTTTTGCGAAAGTTTGTTTTGGGCATCCAAGCCCAAGCAAACAGCAAAAACTTAACGCGACCATTTATGCCTACGGCGCCCCGTGGCGGTCAGCGAGGGCAAGCTGATCCCACCCGGTTTTTTCCTCCCGGCCGCCGAACGGTACGACCTGATGGGTGATATCGACCGCTGGGTTATCGAGAACGCCTTTAGCTCTTTCTTTGAGTTCTCCGAAAGGAAACATGATGAGGGAGTCAGCAACGGTTACGTATACCTGGCAATCAACCTCTCAGGTAACTCGATCGGTGACCCCTCTCTGCTCGGTTATATCCACCAGAAGCTGCGTGACCACAACATCCCACCACAGAACATCAGCTTTGAGATCACCGAAACGGCTGCCATCGCCAACCTGGCCAACGCCACTCATTTCATCAAGGAGATGCGCGCCATCGGCTGTCACTTCGCACTCGATGACTTCGGCAGCGGCCTCTCCTCATTCGCCTACCTGAAGAATCTACCGGTCGACTATCTGAAGATCGACGGTAGTTTTGTGAAGGACATCGTCACCGACCCGGTCGACCACGCCATGGTCGATGCGATTAACAAGATCGGTCAGGTCATGGGAATTCGCACTATCGCGGAGTATGTCGAGAATGAGGATATCTTCTACACCCTGCGCGACATCGGGGTCGACTTTGCACAGGGCTTCGGCATTGGCAAACCGGAACCAATATTTGACGAGGATCGCTACCACGGACAAATGGAGTTATAGCGCCTTAGAGCGTGTTACACCACAACGCGCGCAACGAAGCAGCGTCACCAACCGACCCTGCTTCACATCAAACTGCTGCGCCTTATCCACCTGCCACTTGTGATGACCATCCTTACAAAGGCTCTTGCCGCGATGCTTTTCTGACAGCTTCGGTTTCTTGAATTTAACTACATCACCCATCTGGCACTCCACCACACTCATCAAGATAGCCACATCGAAGTCACGGGAACTTCGCCGCGCATAGTAGCCAATAGTATAATTCCCGCTCTGCAATTAACGAGAACCAGACACGATGTTGATCGTCATCTCACCGGCCAAGACCCTCGATTATGAGACCGCGCCGAAGACCAAAACCTTCACCACCCCCGATCTGCTCGACGACTCGCAGCTATTGATCGATCGCGCCCGCAACCTCTCGGAACTCGATATCGCAGAATTGATGAAGGTAAGTATGAAGCTGGCCGATCTCAACTTCGAGCGCTTTCACGACTGGCACACCCCCTTCACTGCGGAGAATGCCAAGCAGGCGCTGCTCGCTTTCAAGGGTGACGTCTATACCGGGCTTGATGCCGAGAGTTTCAAAGCGGCCGATTTCAAATTCGCCCAGAAGCACCTGCGTATCCTCTCTGGTCTCTACGGCCTACTGCGCCCGCTCGACCTGATGCAGCCCTACCGACTCGAGATGGGCCGCTCACTCGACACCTCACGTGGCAAGAACCTCTACCAGTTCTGGGGCGACACCATCACCAACGAGCTGAGCAAAGCGTTGAAAAAGCAGGGTGACGAGACCTTGATCAACCTTGCCTCCAACGAGTACTTCAAGGCAGTTCGACCGAAGAGGCTCGAAGGCCGAATCATCACACCCCATTTCAAGGAGCGTAAGGGTGACGGTTACAAGGTAATCGGTGTGCACGCCAAGAAGGCGCGTGGTCTGATGAGTCGCTTTATTATCCAGAACCGTCTGAGCGAAACCGAGGCGCTGCGTGACTTTGCACAGGAGGATTACCTGTTCAACGAATCGCTCTCGAATGAGAGTGATTGGGTCTTCACTCGCGGCTAATAGCTAGCCGGTTCGCACTGCAACAAACAGGGATCAGGATCGCTGTGCGTCTACGATCCCACCCATATGAAGATCAGCGCTGTGCGAAATAGTCCGCTAGAAATGCGTCGAAATCCTCACCGTCCGACTCTTCAATCTCGCGCTGATGGCGCAACGACTGCTTCGCCTGCTCATCGAACAGTGCCATCTGTACATCATCAACGGCACGCTCCATGAAATATCTTCGATGCTGCTGCGACATGCGATTGGCGAAGTGGAAAAACGCCTCACCATTATCGCGCATCTCGTTGAGCATGCGTGCCGACGGGGTCTTTTCAGGATCGGCAACCGCTTCAACCTGCTCTGCCAGAGCCGCGCTGTAGGGTCGACCACCTTCATCGCGATCGAGCAGTTCTGAGATTGGCAGTAGCGCATCGCACACCGCACCGGCCCACTGCTTCAGGCTAACTGACTCGCCACAACGGTTAAGTGTCAGCCCCGGTTCGCGTCCGCGATGAGCGACCGTCATCTCATTGGCATCGATCTCCTGGGCCTCGCCCGCAGCGAGCGAGGGTGACTCTTCAAACAGACAGAAGATCATCAACATCTCAAGAAATCGAAGCTGTTCAGCGTTAATACCCAGAGGATCGAAGGCGTTCACATCAAGCGAGCGTAGCTCCACATATCGCACACCACGACGCTTAAGCGCCACGGTCGGCTTCTCATTCCCCTTCAGAATCTGCTTGGGACGTACCGTACTGTAGTACTCATTCTCAATCTGCAGAATATTGGCATTGAGCTGGCGATACTCTCCATCGACCTTCACCCCGATCTTTTCGTAGTCGGGGCAGGGAGTGTCGATCGCACAGTTGAGACTCTCAACATAGGCGTCGAGCGAGTCGTAACACGCCTTTATGCCACTCTCGCTCTCCTTATTGTTCTGGTAGCCGATATCACCCATGCGCAGCGAGGTTGCGTAGGGGCCATAGTAGCTAAACTCATCGAACGACTCGAGCTCGGTCGGCTCAGTACCGAGGAATGACTTGCAGATCGCCGGTGAGGCTCCAAACAGATAGGGGATCAGCCAACCGACACGCTGCAGGCTCCGGATCAGCCCCATGTAGCGCTCTGAGATAAAGTTCTGCAGCGGCTGGTTATCGCCCTCGAGTCGATGTAGCGCCTGCCAGAATGCATCTGAGAATGAGTAGTTGAAGTGGACGCCAGCGATCACCTGCATCACCCGACCGTAACGGTAGCCAAGTCCTCGACGGTAGATATTCTTCATCTGACCAGCGTTGGAGCTGCCGTATCTCGCCAGTGGAATACTCGACTCACCCGCGACCACGCACGGCATGCTGGTCGACCAGAGCAGCTCATCGCCCAGGTGGCGATAGACATACTGCTGCGTATCACAAAGAAACTTGAACACCGCCTGCATCTCGCCAACGGGTGGGGTTATTAGCTCCAGCAGCGCCTCGGAGTAGTCGGTAGTGATATAGGGGTTGGTCAGTGCCGAACCGAGCACCATCGGATGCGGCTTTTGCGAGATGCTGCCCTTCTCATTAACCCGCAGGCACTCCTTCTCCACCCCGATCGAGCCGTTATTCAATAGTTCCGCACTGGCCGAGGCGATAAAACGGGCCAGGTTTTTCTCAATCGTGGGGTACAAAATAGGGTATCCGGTGGGTTACTTGCTCTGGGATTGTCTCTGAACAGCACGTCAGATTGATGCAGATTATACTCGATCTAAAAGAGTTCGGCAGTCTCTACTCGTCAGAATCGATGCTCAGTGCGCTGGTATCGATATCGGGTGCCTCGCCCTTTTTCTTCTCGCCCAGTACCTCACCGACCTCGGCGACACTCAGTGAGCTGGTATCGATCTGTGGCGTCTCGCCCCGCTCGAACTCCGTCAACGTCTCACCGGCCTCACTGACACTCAATGCACTGGTATCGATATCAGGTGCCTCACCCTTGACCACCTCGCCCAGGGTCTCACCGACACTGCCGACACTCAGCGCACTGGTGTCGATGTCGGGTGCTTCACCCCTGACCACCTCGGCAATCGTCTCACCAACATCAGCCACCGAGAAGGCACTGGTATCTATCTGCGGTGTCTCTCCCCGCTCCTTCTCGGAGAGCGTCGCGCCAAAGGCGGCCAGTTCTGCGCTATCAAGCCCAGCCGCTGGCTGGCTGGTGGTTCTGTTCGCTGCTGCCGGCTCCTGAGTGGACGGGGTGGCGGGAGACTGTGGCTGGCTGTTCGCTGCACCGCCTGAGACCACAACCTCACATTCGGCACCCGCCTGGCGCATGGCCACCTGATATTTCTGCGCCGTCTGCTGATCGATACCGCGCTTGATCGCGATCGCCTTACCGGAGAAGAGATGGTTGATCTTCTCAACCTCGGTCTTGAACAGCGCCGCAACGCGCTGCTTCACCTCGATTAGATCGGTGCCCTCGACACGTCTGCCGCGAAAGATAACCTCGAAAGTGGGTTCAGCCATGCTCTCTCTGTCTCATCCCTTTCCAATCACCATTTACTCTTCGAACAGCGCCTGCCAGCCACGTAGATCGGCTCCCGGTCGCTCCTCGAGCTCGATACCAAGCGCGTAGCCATCCTCAAAGGCGGTGCAGCGCAGTACGGTCCCTTTAAGATAGTACTTAATTGGATTGCCCAATACCTGTGCACAGATCTCAACCTGCTGATCGGTTTCTACCGCCTCATTGGAGCGCAGACAGAAACCACCGGCCGAGATGTCGACCGTCATACAACTGACCTGCGCAACCTCAATCTCAGCACCCTCGGGTGATTCAAGTGGGCGCAACGTCACCCGATCGACCCGCCCATGTCGCTCGTCCCTGCGCCGCTCCGCTCCGTTCTCATCAGCCATTGCCATACCTCTCATGCAAAGGGACGGATTGTTAAATCCGCACCGCGTTAGTAATAACCGATATGGAGAAGCGCTGCCAGCAAACTTTAGACAGGTTCAAATCACCAATACCAACAGGGCGTTACGGTTTATTCACCAAAAAGAGGATAACCGATGCCGCCACCAGCAACAGCGATCGCATCAGATCACCACCGAGCAGAAAATGCAGTGCGCCGATCATCGCCGGCGCCTCGGCCAGTGCAATCGGCAACATCAGTGCCGAGAGCGGGTTACCACTCCCCTGACGCCCCTCTGCCTCGAGTCGACTCCGATTTGCCAGGCTTTTGCTGACCAACAGCACCACAGCCGCTACCGCCAGACCGCCATAAAAAAGCGTCGGCTGCAGCGATGGGATCGGCGCAATCTCAATCACGTTGGCGAAGAGGTAGAAGAGCATTCCCAGCATGATGAAGAAGGAGGCAAACAGTATTGCCCACAGCGTGGTGGTTGGCAGTGGTATCTGGTTATTTCCCGATTGTTTATCCATTGTGACCCCAGTTTTATTATTCGATTCTGCGCAGACGATATTTAGGACGACCATCTACATAGAGCGCCCCCACACCGCTTAACTCCTGCAGACTAGTATGCAGCTCACTGGGCTGCAACGCCTCACCGAGAAACACCCCAATCGCATTCTCGAACAGCGGCAGTGTCAGCTCATGTACGGCGTTGAATCGCCGCGTTACACGCTGGTTGGTGAAGTAACCACTGCCGCGCAGCTCCTCACGCGAGCCGAAGTTGATCACCAGTGCGCCCTCAGGGGTAAGTAGCCTGGCCAAGCTGCCCATCCACACACCCGATGCGGTAATAGCACGCTCCGCCTCCCCATCGGTATCACCAAACAGGTCGTCGATCACCATATCGAACGGTTCGCCGCGATAGCTCTCAACCCAGGCCCGGGCATCTCCCTCAACCAATGTAACCCCAGGCTGCTCGGCTTCGAAGAAGTCACGTGCCACCTGCAGATGGATCGGATTGAGTTCAACGCCAACCACAGATTCCGGTTGCAGGTAGTGGTGAAGTAAACGAATCACCGAACCGCCACCGACACCTAGCAGCAGCACCCGTTTTATCGAGCCACGGGGGGTAGTAGAGCGCGGGCAACATCAGCAGGCCCCAGACACTGCCACTGATGGGGCGATTGGGGTTGTACTGACTGTGGAAGACGCCGTTGGTATAGAGACGGCGCGTGGCACCTGCGCTACGCACCTCATAGCGTGACTCACCCTCTTTTCTATACCAGAGCAGTGCCATTAGCGTGAATTAGAGGTCGAGCGCAAGGTAGAAAAAGATGAAACGCCCCTGCTCGATATCGATCTTCAGGGTGGCACCGTGGTTAAGCCCATAGTCGACATAGCCCGGTACCGCGCTATCCATATGACACTCACTGCTGTGCTGTGGCGACTCGTAATCGCGATCGCGGTCGTACCATGAGATCAACATCACCTCACCAAGACGCGATTCGGCCTCACTATCGGCCAGCGCCATCGCAGCGATGTAGTCCTGAGGCGAAGGCTGCGGCTCAAGGGTAACCATCGTCACCTTGGAGTAGTCGGGCTCTACACCCAGGCCGCACTGTTCATCACTCGCCATATCGTCTGATCCTGAGCTTATTAGAAGAGCTTACCCAGCACCCCACCACCAAGAATTTTCTGGAAGCGTTTTGAGTACTGTTTGTCGACCTTCTGTATGTGGTCAAAGAGCCACTCCTGCAGGAAGAAGAGCAGTTCGGTACCCACCGAACGATCCCCCGCCATCGCTGACCGCCATGGATAGCGAAGCGAAGGCGGTTAGTCCGCGATAGTCGACGCCGTCTGCATATTCGTAGTTGAGAGCGCGAGCGAACGACGAAAACAAGCTTCCGCAAAAATAGCGACTCCCCGAAAACTTCTCATTCATCCCATTCAGTTTATCGATAATGCCGTCATGAACCGCCTTGTGCGGCTCATACTCCTTATATTTGAACAACCGCATAATGCTCTCTTCCACCGCAAAATGGAGCTTGGTGTAGTCGATCAGCTGATCGATCACCCCCTGCACCATCTCACGATTGCTATGCACCCGCAGCGCATCATCAAGCTCATTGATCAGACCTACCAGCACCTTGTGCTGATTATCGATCTCTTCGATACCCACACTGTAGGTATCGTCCCAGGTAATCGCCATTCTCAATCTCCAGCCAGAAATTATGGTTTTGAACCCTACTACCAGATCCCACAAATTTGAAGCGGTAATAACCCCTACAGCTATCGTTCCATTTGCCTGCCCTACCACCACACCGCATAATCGTTCAGCAGACAACGGGCATATAAAAGAATGAAATACAGAGACCTGCGAGACTTCATCGCGCAGCTTGAGCAGAAGGGCGAGCTCAAGCGCATCACCACTGAGATCGACCCCAATCTGGAGATGACCGAGATCTGCGACCGCACCCTGCGTGCTGGTGGCCCGGCGCTGCTGTTCGAGAATCCGAAGGGATCCGACGTACCGGTGCTGGCCAACCTCTTCGGCACCCCGGAGCGGGTCGCCTACGGTATGGGTGAGGAGTCGGTCGAGGCACTTCGCGAGGTCGGCAAACTACTCGCCTACCTCAAGGAGCCAGAGCCACCCAAGGGGATGAAGGATGCCTGGGAGAAGCTGCCGGTCTTCAAGCAGGTGCTCAACATGGCACCCAAGGTGGTCAAGGGCGCACCCTGCCAGGCGGTGGTACTGGAGGGTGACGAGGTCGATCTTGGCAAGCTTCCGGTGCAGACCTGCTGGCCGGGCGATGCCGGACCGCTGATCACCTGGGGACTGGTGGTCACCAGGGGACCACACAAAGAGCGACAGAATCTCGGCATCTATCGCCAGCAGGTGATCGGTAAGAACCGCGTCATCATGCGCTGGCTCTCACACCGTGGCGGCGCACTCGATTTCCGTGAGTGGCAGCAGGAACATCCCGGTGAACCCTTCCCGATCGCCGTGGCACTCGGCGCCGATCCGGCCACCATTCTCGGTGCCGTTACCCCGGTGCCCGACTCACTTAGCGAATACGCCTTCGCCGGGTTACTGCGCGGCGCCAAGACCGAGGTCACCAACTGCATCGGTTCCGAGTTGCAGGTACCCGCCAGTGCTGAGTTTGTGTTGGAGGGTTTCATCTACCCCGAGGACATGGCCGACGAAGGGCCATTTGGCGACCACACCGGCTACTACAACGAGGTGGAGTCGTTCCCCGTCTTCACCATTGAGCGCATCACCCAGCGCCAAGACCCGATCTACCACTCCACCTACACCGGGCGTCCGCCCGATGAACCGGCAGTTCTCAGCGTGGCACTCAATGAGGTCTTTGTGCCGATCCTGCAGAAGCAGTTCCCAGAGATAGTCGACTTCTACCTGCCGCCCGAGGGGTGCTCCTACCGCATGGCGGTAGTCAGCATGAAGAAGCAGTACCCTGGCCACGCGAAGCGGGTGATGCTCGGCGTCTGGTCCTTCCTGCGCCAGTTTATGTACACAAAATTCGTGATCGTCACCGATGATGACGTGAACGTGCGAGACTGGAACGACGTCATCTGGGCCATGACCACCCGCATGGATCCGGCGCGGGACACCACCATGATCGAGAACACACCGATCGACTACCTCGACTTTGCATCGCCGGTTTCAGGCCTGGGCTCGAAGATGGGCTTTGATGCTACTAATAAGTGGCAGGGCGAGACCAACCGCGAGTGGGGCAGCACCATTGTCATGGATGAGGCGGTAAAATCGCGGGTTGACCAACTCTGGGACGAGCTCGACATCCTCGACGACTAGCCCCCCCTAATCAGCCACAAGGAATTCAGAGCACCAATGCGCAGAATTATGGTCCTCAACCCCAAGGGTGGGTGCGGAAAAAGCACCATCGCCACCAATCTTGCCAGCTATTACGCCAGCCAAGGTGAGCCGGTGATACTCGCTGACTTCGATCCACAGGGAAGCAGCAAGGCGTGGCTCAAGGCACGCAGCAAGAAGCTGCCGAAGATTCAGCGCTGCGCACCCGAGAAGGTCGGTGAACTGATGCTGCCCCACGGCAAGGGGGCACTGATCATGGATTCGCCCGCCTCGGTACGTGACAAGCAGCTGAAAAACCATGTAAAACTCGCCCAGACGATCCTGATTCCGGTGTTACCTTCACCGTTCGATATCCGCGCCACCGCCGATTACATCGCCGAGCTATTAACGATGGGACGTGTCTCTCGCTCTCGCACCCGCATCGCGGTGGTCGCCAACCGGGTTCGCGAACGGACCCGTGTCTACCAGAGCCTGCACCGTTTTCTCGATCGGCTCGGCATTCCCTTCATCGGTGTACTGCGTGACACCCAGAACTACATCCGTGCCGCTGAACAGGGCGTTGGCATCTTCGAGCTTCCCGCCTCCCACACCGGCCACGACCGCGAGCAGTGGCAGCCGATCATCGACTGGCTCGACTCGAAAGAGAGCCGCCCGAAAAAGAGTAAGAAGTAGAGCGGTCCAACTACGATCAGTCGTAGCCCAGATAAAGCATCGCGCACTCCGTGAATCCGCCTCAACAACCCGCCAGACCATGCTCCAGATCGGGAAAACGGAGCTTGCCGCCTAGCAGATCCTTCAGACGAGAATTGTCGATACGCCGCGACTCGGCCAGATAACTCTTCATACCCTCTCCCAGCACCGCCTCTGCCGCTTCGGGTGTCAGCTGCTCAGGTTGCGGTAGCCCCAGATGGTCCGCCACCCGACAGAAGTAGTCGGTCATGGTGGTGGGATGACCATCGGCCACATTGTAGATTCCCGATGCACCCTCTCTACCTGCCGCCACTGCAGCCGCCACCAGATCATCGATGTGGATTCGGTTGGTATAGGGGGAGCTCGCCTCCTCCAGCACCGGGTCTCCACGTCTGATCCTTGCTTCCGGCAACTTGCCGGGCCCGTAGATTCCCGACACCCGCAGTATCACCAGCTCCACACCTCTCGCTTCACACCACTCCCGATAACGCTGCTCGGCATCGACACGCCGTTTTGCACGGGCAGCCACAGGATTCAGTGGCTGCTGCTCATCAATCCAGACACCTCCGCAGTCGCCATAGACGCCGGTGGTACTGAGATAGACGATGCGTGCAGGGCACCTCTCAACCATTGCGCTCAGCAGATTCCCGACACGATTATCGATTTCACCCATCTGCGGCGGCGGTGCCAAATGGTAGAGCAGTGAATCCTCCACCGGCAGCTCTTCCAAGCTCGCACTCGAGTCGAGATCGCCGACAATTGGCGCAATTCCATGCACTTTAAGCTCATCAACACGACATTCGGTGTGGGTAAGTGCGCCCACATGTACACTCTCTGTACGCCATGCGGAGGCGACTCGACGCCCGACATAACCACAGCCAACTATAAAGACACACTTCTCCATTTTGATTCCTGAGCGTAATGGTGGATAATTCCGCGCCAATCCATACTAAGACCAATTTAAGGAATTGCGATGAGCTTCAAGGTTACAGTCGAACCCAGCGGTCATGAATTCACTCCCGGTGCCGATGAGGCGATCCTCGATGCTGCACTGAACAACGGCCTCGCCTTCCCCTACGGCTGCCGTAACGGCGCCTGCGGTGCCTGCAAGTGCAAGAAGCTCTCCGGTGATTACGACTACGGTGAGAACGAACCGATGGCCATCACCCCCGACGAGCAGGCTGACGGCATTATCCTCACCTGCCAGGCCATACCGCGCTCCGACATGGTACTTGAGGTGAAGGAGATCACCAGCAACAAGGAGATCGAGGTTAAGAATGTTCCCTGCCGTGTTGAATCACTCGACAAGCTCTCCCACGACGTCATCCGCATGATCCTGAAGATGCCCGATGCCGACGAGATGCAGTTCCTGCCCGGTCAGTACATCGACATCCTGCTCGAAGATGGTCGTCGTCGCGCCTTCTCCATCGCCAACGCACCACGTAACGACAGCCGCATTGAGCTGCACATTCGCCACGTCGAGGGCGGTGACTACACCGGTTACATCTTCAACGAGATGAAAGAGAAGGAGATCATCCGCATTGAGGGCCCACACGGCACCTTCTTCCTGCGTGAAGATAATGAGCGTCCGATCGTCCTGATGGGCGGCGGTACCGGCTTTGCACCCCTCAAGGGCATCCTTGAGCACTGCTTCGATAGCAGTAACAGCCGTCCGGTCCACCTCTTCTGGGGTGTGCGCGCCAAAGAAGATCTCTACATGAACGATGTGGCTGAGAAGTGGGCGAATGAGTACGCATTCCTCACCTTCACCTCGGTTCTCTCCGAGCCGAAGGCCGAAGACAACTGGGAAGGCAAGACCGGTTTTGTTCACGAGGCCGTCGCTGAGACCTACCCCGATCTCTCAGGCCACGACGTCTACATGAGCGGACCACCGGCAATGATTCACGCTGCCAAGGACACATTCGTCGCCAAGGGGCTCTCTCTCGATAACCTCTTCTCAGACTCGTTCGACTTCGCCAACGACAAGTAGTCTCTAATCCGCTCACGAGCGGCCACAGACCGCACAGGAAGCGCCCCTGAACTTTCAAGGGCGCTTTTTTTGCGTTTCAAACATCAATCGCGCCTCTCCCTGTGATAATTTCGTACGACAAAAACCCCATATAGAGACTGACTACAAGAATGGAATCAAGATACGTTCTTTGCCGCCCACAGGGCGGACTCAACGACATGCTGTGCCAGATCGAAAAGTGCTGTGAATATGGCCAGAGATACAATCGAAAAGTCGTTGTCGATACTAACCACAATGCCCTTACATCTTTCCAGGACAGACTCTCCAACTACTTTATCTCACGAAACGAAAACCTGATCCTTGACTTTGAAAGCGTCTCGAGGGAAATCGACACGAACGATGTGTATCCGGAGTCACTATCTGGCCATATCAACGACTACACATCCAAGTTCAGACGACGTAAACGAAAAAGCGTCATATTCTGGTACTACAATCGGAGACAAGAAAAGAGATGTCCTCGTTCCGGGTATTATGACGATACAAACACACTAATTAGTTTCGATTTTAATCGCGACTACAAACACGCGGTCGTGGTTCATGATCAGTGTGGTGGTGGAGATGACTCGATCTACGCGCTTCTGAGACTGAATCTTCACGACGCAATTAACATCCAGCTTGCGCAGAGAATTGAAAAAATCGGACAACCCTATATTGCCATCCATATCCGCAATACAGACTATACAACCGACTATCTTGACGGACTCAAGAGCATTCAAAATGTGCACCATCTTCCCTATTTTATTGCCACCGACTCCGCAGATGCACTTGAAGATTGCAGACAGATTCTCGGCACCGACAACATCTATAATTTCACCAAGGTGCTTTCTAAGGATGGCTCGCCCATACATCAAAACCCCACACACGAAAATAATATAGATGCCATCACAGACCTACTGATGCTTGCATTAGGTAAACAATTCATCCGCTTCAGGTTAAACCAGAACTGCAACCGCACCGATTACTCTGGCTTCTCACGACTCGCATTTAACCTTCATGAGAGAAGGCAGGTTCTTGAACACCTTATCCAGCACAGAACACCCCTTATTTCCAAGCTTCTCTGGCACGCATAATCGTCCGCATCTATAAATAGGCGGTCGATTATGTGAAATATTTTTCAGCATCGCGCGGTCTATCTTTTACACCTCCATTTTTTCGGAGAGACACACATGTTTGTCGGCACCTTCAGGAGAACCATATGAGCCTCAGAGCGTCAATACTGCTAACCCTAACCATGGTTTTCACCTTGCCTGCATCCTCGGAAACGGCCATTCTCGCCGGCGGCTGCTTCTGGTGCATGGAGTCCGATTTCGAGAAGTTGGAGGGTGTGACTGATGTCGTCTCCGGTTTTACTGGCGGCACGCTGAAGAACCCGACCTACAACGGCGACCACACCGGCCACTACGAGGCGGTGGAGATCACCTACGATCCGAACAAGGTCAGCTACAAACAGCTGCTCGACCACTACTGGGTCAACATCGATCCCTTCGATGCTCGGGGACAATTTTGCGACAAGGGGCCGAGCTACCTGAGTGCGATCTTTGTCGCCAATGCAGAGGAGCGGAAGCTTGCGGTGGCGTCAAAGCAGAAGGTCATTGCCGAGTTCCCCGATAAGAGGGTTGTCACCCCAATCCTGGACGTCACCACCTTCTATCCCATCGCCGGAGATGAGAGTTACCACCAGGACTACTACAAGAACAATCCCGTTCGCTACAAGTACTACCGCTGGAACTGCGGTCGCGATCAAATTCTGAAGTCGATCTGGGGTGATCGAGCCACCCACTAGCGGATATCGCACTCAAACATCCGTTTGTGGGTACAATCGAGTCATGAATCATCCGCAACCAAACAACCCACTGCACGGCATCAAGCTCGAGCAGATCGTCACGGCCCTTGTCGATCACTTTGGCTGGGAGTCGCTCGGTAAACAGATCGATATTCGCTGTTTCAATAGCGATCCTTCGGTCAAATCGAGCCTGAAATTCTTACGCAAAACACCCTGGGCTCGTGCCAAGGTTGAGGCGCTCTATCTCACCCTTGAAAAGTAACCACCTACACCGCGCAGATCGCGGCTCACCACTCTCTGGCGTTGTGTTATCGTCCAAAGCTGAGCTTCTCCCAGCAAAACCAATTCTGCGACTTCAATAAGGCAAAGAACGGAATCACTACTATGAAGCACATCGTTTCAGCACTCGCCTCACTGTTTCTACTCCTCGCGCCGCTCGGCGCCTCGGCCATCACCTTTCCCGATAAACCACCCTCTGAGCACTACTATGTGGATGGTGCAGGCCTGATCAACCAGGCAACCGGCGAACGTATCGATGCCACCGCCTCGGCACTGCTCAGTGAAGAGCAGGTACCACTCTATGTCGTCACCATCGCCTCGCTCTCATCCCAAGATGCCATTACCCACACTATTGAAGAGTATGCCGCAGCCCTCTTCGACCACTGGGGTATCGGCTGGCAGGATCGAAACTACGGCATCTTGCTGCTCATCTCCGAGGGTGATCGCAAGGCACGCATTGAACTGGGAAAAGATTGGGGAGGCCAGCACGACTATGAGGCCGAACAGGTGATGGACGAACTGATCGTTCCCGCCTTCAAACGCGGTGACTTCCCGACCGGCATCGCCGATGGCGTTCGCGGTCTCAATGCGATGGCGCGTGGCCTCGGGCTACCCAAAGCAACGGCGCCCTGGTACTTCTGGCCGCTGGTGATCGGCGGTCTGATCGGCTTTGTTCTACTCATCATCAATCTGTTTAAAACCGGTCGTAAAGGGTGGGCCTGGGCACTGATCGTCGCATTCGGCCTGCTGCTCTTCTTCATCCTGCGCAATGCCGGTTCAGGCAGCGGTGGCGGATTTGGTGGCGGTTCCTCAGGCGGTGGTGGAGCAACAGGATCATGGTAATGACAATAAAAAGCGCAAAAACACTCTTCTCCCAGGATGAGATCGGCCAGATCGAGGCGACCATCGCCGAGGTCGAATCGAAGACCTCCGGCGAGATCGTGCCAGTGGTGGCCACCGTCTCCGGTCGATATGACCGCTCTGAGGATCTCTTCGCCTTCCTCTTCTCTCTTCTGTCGCTTTCATGCTGCTGGTACGCATTTCAGGGGATAAGCGATTCGACACAGGCGTGGAGCAGCGGACCGGCGCTCATCGTCAGCCTTCCCATCGTGCTGCTCATACTGATAGTTACCTTCTTTATCGGTATTGCACTCGCCAGCCACTTCCCAATCTTGCGTCTTCCACTCATATCAAAAGCTGAGATGCAGGATGAGGTCGAGAAGCGTGCACGTGAGAGCTTCCAACAACTCAAGATTCGCAATACCGAGGATGCCACCGGCATTCTGATCTATGTCTCACTCTACGAGCATATGGTGCATGTCGTCGGTGACGATACGATCAATAGCAAACTCAACCAGAGTGACTGGCAGGCGGTATGCGACACGATCATCGGTGGCTTTAGCAACAAACAGCCTGCGCAGGGTCTGCGCGACGGAATTCTTCGCGGCGGCGAACTTCTCGCCGAGCACTTTCCTGTAAAGGAGGGTGATACCAATGAGCTGGTTGATACCCTGCACTTGATCGATTGAACCACATAGAAGCAACATGAGAACCCTCCTTGTTCTTGCTGCTCTCACGCTCATGACATCTGCATTTCAGGTACATGCCGAACGAGAGGGTAAGAAGCGCGTGCTGACGCCCTGTGATATCTGTCCATCCCTCCCTGGTTACGTTGATGCCAGTCAGATCAGTGACGATATTCGCAAGATGGTTGGTAAGTATCGCGGTGGCAGCGGCAAGAAGAACGTTGCCATACAGAAGACACGGCGTCGTTGAGACGGGGCTGCAACCCGATTTCATTAACAACGGTAACTGTCCCGAAATCGACAGCGAGCAGTGGGCAATCGACTACACCTACAAACGAGGTGGCAGAGCAGCACTGCATAAAGGAATCGACATACCACAGCCCAGAGGAACACTCGTCATTGCGGTGGCCAATGGCATGGTGGTTGGCCGCTTTATGAACGACGGTAATCGCAAAGGGATTGAGGTAATGCTTCGTCACACACCCGAGCAGACCGGCCTCCCCTACTGGACCTATTCCCAATACACCCACCTGCTCAATATGTCGCCGCTGCCTGTCGGCACCAAGGTCAAGATGGGCGATGATATCGGCATGATATCCAACAGCGGAAAAATGGGTCGCCGGGTGCGCCGAGACGCACTCCACTTCGCTATCCTCTACAGCCAATCTCCAGATTGGGCACACGATGGTGTCGTCGTGACCCCCAAAGATGGTTACTTCATGGATCCTGTCGCTTTCTACCGCGACCAACCACCCTACGACACTCCCTCAATGGTCGAACTACCCAGCAGCCAAAAGCGGATTCCTGTTGCCTATTTCAAGCGAGACAACACTCTTGTCCCCGCCACGGCCAAACGCATCTGGCCCTTTCGCTGTAAGTAGACCCAACAGCAGACAGCTGATTTCATACCAAGATTGAAAATACACCCATAAATATTCGACTAGATAACCACGCTATCGTGCATATACTCAGTGGATGCACAGTGAGAGAGCCAGGCGCCCATGGTCGATGACGAACGATTTTCACACGAGCTGTTCAAGGGACTACAGGCCCTCGCAGACTCCTCATTTCCCAAGCGTTGCGAGACCTGTGGTCGTGTGTTTGAGTCGGCCGAACAGTTCCTCGCCGAGACAGAGAGCATCCATAAAACCAAAACCGGCCTTAAACAGTCTCAGGACGATGACGGTACACTGATCGTCGAGGTATTCAGGAACTGTCCCTGCGGCTCAACCCTGATGGACCTCTTTGGTGATCGTAGAGATCTCTCAGAGCGTGGCGAAGATAAAAGAGATAAATTCGAAGCACTGATTGCGTTTGTCGCCAGTCACGATGTCAACCGGGAGGTTGCACGCACCGAGCTACTCAAGGTCCTGCAAGGTGGTAAGAGCGATCTTATCTCATCATTACTGCCACACTCTACATCCGCCAACAATAGCTGATCCTCACCTGCATGCACATCAGGGTGACTTGCCAAGCCGATTCAGCTTCGCTCTAATCGTCGCAGAGAAAAAAGCACAAACAATCCTCATCCAACCACCACGCTTTCAAGACATACATCACTCAAACCATAACTCACTGTAACTATTACAAGCAGATATTCATGAAAGCTTTAGCGGCTGTAGAGGAACACAAATGAACTTCCAGGAAGTTGCCAGAAAGGCAACTATCACCATACGTCGTTTTTTAAATCGAAACGGCATCAGAAATAAAAAAGTTTTTGCGATCGGCTTCAATAAGAGCGCTTCAACGTCACTACATACACTCTTTGAATCTCTTGGGCACCCCTCCTATCACGGCAACAAGTGGAGGGATCACAACAACCAATCCGTACTGAAAAAATATGACTGCTTTAGCGATGACATTCCAATAGACATGGTCGCACTTGATCAATTATTTCCAAAATCGAAATTCATCCTCAATGTACGTGATCTCGAGAGCTGGATTTACAGTCGCTTAGCTCATATAGAACACAGAAAGAGGACACGCCAGAATTACCATACCGGCCCCAAATGGGACACATCAAAAGAGGCAATTAAATCCTGGATAGAACAAAGAAATGATTACCATCTGTTTGTCCTCTCATATTTTTCTGACAGGCCCGCCGATCTTCTTGTAGTTAACTTTGTGCGAGATCAATCAGCCGCAACCAAAGTATGTCAATTTCTTGGTTATAAGGGTGAATACCGAAGGCCTATGGAGAATATCAATCCCAACAGTGAGCGCCCGCAGCATCATCGAGAGCTGCTTCAACGCAGCATCCGGGAGATGGAGATCAACGAGATCGAATTAACTTACGATCTCTACTGTCCAAGCATTGAGCGAGGCGCATCACCTTTTCCACCCGACAGCAGAGAGCTTAAGGTTGATCAGACATTCCAACGCTGCCAGCCCGGCTAAATATCGATCAACAGCAGACTGCAGAAGATCAACCAAGCTTTCCCGGGGAGTCGCTATTTTTGCGGAAGCATGTTTTGGGCATCCAAGCCCAAGCAAGCGGCAAATACTTAACGCGACCGTTTATGCCTACGGCGCCCCGA
>NZ_MPRL01000027.1:0-36576 GCF_002020875.1 Solemya pervernicosa gill symbiont
GGGGCGCCGTAGGCATAAACGGTCGCGTTAAGTATTTGCCGCTTGCTTGGGCTTGGATGCCCAAAACAAGCTTCCGCAAAAATAGCGACTCCCCGGGATCATCGATATTCTGAAGATTAGAGAAAGCATCAAGGAGAGCAGTAAAGACCGCTTGATCGAATCGGATCGAATCAAACGCGCAGACCATCAAGGCTGCGAACATAACGTCAACTGTTCGGTCCATCGCAAGGATCGGATCGATCAGCTGTGTCATCCGCTCACCAAGATCTAAGCCCGACTGATGCACCTGCCACAATTGATCGACCAATGTGTAGCCAAGGGCGAGTGTTAAACCTTCTTTGCGAAGTTCATAAGTGTCTCCTGGTCCTGGCAGGCTTCGGAAAAAGCGTGTTTCGATAACAAAAGTTGAATCCGACTCAAAGTGTTGCGGCGGCGCGTTAGGTGAGGTACGAACTCGCTCTAATACTTCCTTTGCATGGATGCTAAGACGCCTAGTCAACTGCAGCAGCGTCTCCTCTTCAAAGTTCTCACGCTGCGACAAATGCAGATGCTGCAGGAGCAACCTATCTGAAGTTAGCCCTTTCCATGCCGCAGGGTCATTATGAGGTAGGATGTTAACTGCAACGGCTAGCAGGCGAGGATTACACAGGGTTTGGAGCGTTGCATCATCAAGCCAATCAGTCTCGATGCCATAATAATTCAACAGCTGGTTCCGCTCCTCCGAAGACCATGCCGACACCTCGATCTGCTTTGGTTTGAAGATCAGACCGGGAGAAACTGTCTTTTCCCAGAATTGAGTGCGTACCGTCACGACCAAACACCCTCCAACAGCCTCCAATCGTTCTTGCAAGCCGTTGAGTATCCGGTCCCACCGAAGGCTCTGTCGCTGATTTATGCCATCGACAATGACAAGCAAAGAATACTCTGGTAAATTGTTCCTCCAGGCGGAAAACCGATGGCGCCATCTCAGCCTGGTTATTTCATTCGATACATCTCCCGTTTGTTTAATCAAAAGATCAATTAGTAACTTGTCGAGATCATTCGGAATAATGTCTTCGAATTGCTCAGCGCTTGCAAAGAGTGCGAGACCTTTATGATCATGACAAATCTGCGCAGCGAGCCATGATTTTCCGTCTCCCTCTCCTCCAGATAAAACGATAGCTTGACCTGTTAGCAACGCCGCTCTCGCACGCTCCTTTAAGGTCGTGCGCAATGCAGGATAATGGTTGAGCACAAACAGTTAGCGCTTGACCCAATCGTTCTCTTGAGATGTTTTCATTCTGAAAAGAGGCTTCTCTCCACTTTACGTTAGCTTCAATTGATCGTGCCGTTGCCATGCTAGACACATTGAATTTTGACTTAATCTTGTACAAAAGATTGTTGAAGGTAGGGTGTTTAGGAATTTCTGAAAACGCCGCTGCAAGTTTCATTCGATCTTGTTTTGGATTGCCATTTTCCATTATAAAATTAATCGCTGTAACTCCGGTTGCCACAGCTGCGACCGCCAAGAGAGGTAAGGGCTCAGAAGACCAATCTAGGATCAGGACAGAGATGGCATGCTGATCTCCCACATCTTGTACGGCTGATGCCAGCTGGGTACTTACCTCCGTTGTTGATCCAAGCACCCAAAGTCGATCTGGGGCGGAATTAGTACGAGCCAAGTCGACGATTTTTGTCAGCACCTCATTCCTTTGAATCTTTCCAGAGTACCGTTTAGCTTCGAAACTAATAGCATCTTCTCGAAATGTTGCTTCACCATCCATTCCTCCCTGTAGACCACTTGCAGCGAGCCGATAATTAACACCAGTTAATGCGGTAAGAATTAACCGAACCAAACCCTCGAAACCGGCAGAGCCAGTTGGTTTAAGCGCCAAAAGTGCGCTTTGAATATCTGTAAGCTGCTCACTCACTCTCTTATCAGGCATCATTTCCCTAGCCTCACCTTTCTGTGTGATCGATGTTTATTAACAGATACGAAGTAGCTCTGATTATACTCAGAGCAATTATACCTCTGTAAAAGAGCGTCAAACTTATCTTGATGTCATAATCCAACAATGCGTCTACTTGCTCAAATTGCAAACATGTTTCTTGATTATGTTTATAGCCCCCACTTATGTAGCGCGAAATATGCCACGTACAACCCCAATCCTTTACTTACGTTATGATTTTACTTTTTCTCGATTTTGACGGCGTTACACATCCTCGCACTGGTTCTCAAGCATTCTTGCCAACATGCATGACTGCATTGCGAAACGCGATCTCTAACTATGACATTCATATCGTTGTCAGCTCAACCTGGAGAGAAACTAACCGCATGCACGAACTAGTCGATTATCTTTTACCGCTTCAAAAACCTGCTGTGGGTATAACTCCAGTCATAAACGACCGATTCCTAAGTGCAGTTCGCCACCATGAGATCATAAAATATCTGATTGATACAGAGCAACAGAGTAGGCGCTGGTACACTATCGATGACTGCCCAGGATTCTTTCCGTCCCCCTCTGAATCCGTTTACTTTACGAATCCAAGAACAAGTTTTAACGAAGATGATATGCCTAACTTCAAGAAATTATTGAAGTCAGTCTGGTACGCACAACAACGATTTATTAGTACTAACCAAACGCCTGAAAGGGCCAGAAGCTGACTCTTTGTTGTTATCACCAGCAAGACATCAAAGTTTCGGACTATGGCTTTCCTACTAATTGATCGTCACCACTGTAGATGGTGGGCTTAAAGAGTTACCACGTTCGTATATCGAGAAAGTTCATTTTCAAGCTCTTTGACCCGCTGAAGAAGCATCAGGTTCTGTGTAAACAACCGGTCCATGAGTTCACCATTCATTTTCTGCTCTGCCTGTAGCTGCTTACACTTCCTCTCGGCTTTTTTAAGCTTCACTCGATCACCTCCTCTAGGACTTTTCTTGAGCGAGTCTATACGGGCGATTAGTGGCTTATGTGAGTACCTTGAACGCTTTAGGTACCCCTTATCGTAACCTGCTTCGACACTTACCATAGCGGGTGTTATATCAACCTCTGTAACACCAACATGGCTTCCGACATGTGGTGTATTCTTTAACAGTCGCTCCAGCGCGGCTTCACATTCATGCAGACCAGTAGTTTTTGCCATTTTTAAGCCTTTAGTATTGGAACCAGTTCGGGTTTGTTAAACTTTTTTTCCTGGTATTCTTCAAGTTTACAAAGCTCCATCTCAGTCAGTTCGTACTCGGCAGATTCACGCTCATATTTACCCAGGTCTTCCTTAAGTTTGGTTATCAAGCTTTCCACCTTTGACGGTTTAATGATTGAGCACGCACTGGTAAGGCAATCTATGAACTCACCCATCAAATAGCAGTCGCATGCCTCTACACCGGTACAACCACCCAGTGGGGTTTCCCTGTAGCTAATGCAACCATCGTTAGCCATCTTGATGGTGGCCTTCTTTGAGTCCATGATGGATATTTCACCTTTATCCACTCGAGCTTTCATTTTCTCCATGTAACTTCCTGTCCCCCCAAACACCGATTCGTCATCCTCAAATACATCGGCGAACAATTGGCTTACCACGTCTGCTGGCGATGCTACTTGGTAATCAATCGCCACATGATTATTTACTTGTTTTTTTCTTGTGGCACCCAAAAAGATTGGCAGGTGCCTTTCACTATTCCGCGCATAATATTGTGCCATCAGGCGTGAGGTGTGTTTGAACTGGGTGGATACTGTGTCTAACGAAACAAAACCGCTATTGCTGGCATAGTAAGCTAGCGAACGTCGAAACTGGTGTGACGATACGGGCCATAAGTTACCAATTTGAAACTTCTTCTCCTCATAGAAATTCCGATCAGAATCCGTGATGGAAAGCTCTTTAAGGTCCCCTTTGATTATAGCAAATGCTGGTCCGGCTATCCGCGTAAAACACCCTTTATCCCCCATGTTAGGAAGAGAGGTAATTGTGGGCCTACTCTTATCAGAACGTATAATACTTGGGTTTATAAACAGATGCGTATCAGATAGATCAAGCCCATACAATACCGACAAACCTTCAGCTATGGACTTCGCAATACCAATCGCTTTTGTGACACACGAAGGGGCTAGCCAAGAAGTGCTTTTTTATAGCCAGTAAACTTAGTCGTCGTTGATACAATGTTTACGATCCTAGCGGGATCAAGCACATCTCCTGTTTCATCTACAATAGACTTACTGACTTCATATTCGTCAATACAACCATGCATAGTTCTGGCGGTTTCTTGATCACGCATTCCAGTGTACAGATGCATTGTCATTTTGCAGACGTATTGGATTTCTTTTAGCCAAACCACAAATGATGCACGGGTAAACTCTTTAACTCGGCTCCGTTCAAATAGAGGAGCAATGCCGTGCTTTTGAAGAACCTCAGGCATAATTGGTCGAAAGACACCGACTTTGCCTAACTGGTGTTGTTGTGTAGCTATTGCCGCCCCATAAGACCGATCAGCCATCTCAATGATGATGTCTTTTATATTTTCCTGGTAAAGATATAGGCGATCAATGTATCCATCAAACAGGTTCATCATTTCAATGTATATCCGTGAAGGAATCACTGGGTGCTGCTTATCTTTTTGCCGTTCTAATTCCAGCTCAGTTTTGTTACATGGGGCAAAACCTATTTTTTTTGCACCTCTCTGATTAAGGACTTCAAGCACAGCGGATACTTGTTTTGCATCATTGGGGGTTGAGATCTCATGATTAAGAAAAGCTTTCAAGTACGAGACATTAGATAAGACATCGTTCAGGTCGATTTCTTGAACAAGTTTATTATCAAATTGAAGAGCAACAAATCTAGCGATCTTTCTAAGAGTATAGAAATACTGGATAAGTGTTCCAGCGCTAGTTTTTCCTGACTTGCTGGATGGATTATGATAAATCAATATATACAAGACATACTTTATTTGCTTGTATATTTTATTGTTAATCTCTTGCGAAGGAGTAAACTCCTCATCGAAGGTTATTATTGTCAGCCTCTTATTTGAGAGCCTATATGGGTTAAAGTCCCATACCGAGTTACTATAGACGGCAGTTGCGTTGCCTTCCGCATCACGACATAGAACAAAGTCTGATCCTGGCTTTTCGACATAAGGGTCAGGCTCACCCCTACCAATACCATTATTACCAAATCCCTTCAAATACATAGAGCCAAGTAGGTGGCTATTGTTTTCTTTAATCATTACAAAATCACTCCAATCTCTTCATACCTACTTAACCTGGATTCCCAATAAGGTGTGAGAAGCCCTAGGTCATATACTTTGTGACGGTATACACTGATCTTTTCTTCAAGCTGCGGATACTTTCGTTGAATTTCTTTAAGAATGAATTCAATCCAAACGCACAACCCCTGAAATAGCTCGTCGGCCTTGCCAAATTCAGGAGAAACCGCCCTTACTGCCTCGATCACATAGCGCAACGAGAAGAGCTTATGGATATCATCATCATCCGCGTGGCAGACATAGTGCTCACAATACAGGCAGCCAAATTGCTTTTTGCAGTCTGGTTCAATAGGAGGTACTTCTTCTTTCGAAAGGGGATCCCCGAAGTCGTCACAATGACCGACTGCAGTGCGCTTTAAATGACCTGCGTCACCATCCGTGATTTTGACTTCTGAAGCATAAGCCCTAACAGATCCCCAGAACTTTGATAATTGCCCCCTCATGTCGCCACCCGAAGGGTGACTGTAAGCAATGCCATTCATATTCTCCGAATGATTGAGTGCCTTGGCTGCGTCTGAAACAGGAATTCCTATGCTCTTCAAAACTATACTTTTATACTTTCTGGCCTTTGTTGCTGAAATGGTCTTGATAGAGGGATCAATAAGCTTTCCCTTTAATTGCGAATTAAGCCTTGTCTGGAAATCCCCTCGTAATGGAGTTGGTTTACTTCTTTCCCCAGAAGAGCCTATGTCAGTGAAAAATAGATATTTGCACACTCCATCATCTAAGTACCAGTCTCTGAATTGAACGTACTCTCTTAGGATCTTCAAGCCTTTTCGGTGTATGGGGTAACTTACTACAAGGCCATTTGCCCGAAATTTCACGCTGACAAGTTCCTTCTTAACAGAGTCTGAAGCTACATCTAGGGCGTTTTCATATTCGAATAAAACCAATGACGAAGGGTTAGCGCCTGTTACCATTTGCACAATAACCGCGTAGCTTCTTATTACCTTCTGAGCCAACATGGCTCTAAAAAAACACTCCTTCTTGTTTTTATTTCTTAAATGAAGGTCCACTACGAAGTTTTTATGATCTTTTTTCCAAGTGCTGGTGTGCGCCCGAGATCCTCTTGCTCCATATAATTCTGTCATAAAAGAAATGTATTCGTCTTCCGTACGATAACGATTTTTATCACGGTCATATAAGTGAGGAACATCATCACATAGAGGTGAAATTACGCTTGCATTATTACAAGGAAGAACAGTCGCATGATGCTCACCGCAATCAATAATAAGCGGGTAACCGTCTTCCATTACCGCTTTTCGTAACGATCTTGCGATAGTTATAAGGCTACCGACATATCTATTTACCGCTTCAGCTTCCGGCGAAGCAACGCGATTTCTTGCAAACGTAATAGTTGGTGCAGCTGCTTTAAGCTCTGCAACCTTTTCAGGGTAAAGCAGCTTGAGAACGCATTGAGCACCTGCTTGGTATCCACAGGCAGTCTCCGCCTGTAAATCACCATCTCTATTCAATCGTTCGAAGAGATGCTCAGTATATGCTCGATATGCCGCGACAGAATGACCCTCATTAACCGCAAAATTAGAATTTCCATTGTCATCGCACCAGTCGATGAATCGTTGTATCTTGCGGGCTTCAGTATTAATCGATGAGTCTCGATACCCCCTGTGTACCAATAGTCTAGAGCCCTCTTCAATAGCTCACGCCTGCCCTTTTGAAGAGAGCCTTCAACAACCTTTCGTGACTTAATGTCTTTGCCTGCGTTCCATCCAGCAATAATCGGCTCACGCTCAGTGAAACATAGGGATCCGAAGTCGTAGGGCTTAGCTCTTACTGCTATATCAAATTGAATCAGGATCTTTTCGGGGTGAAGAAATGTCTTGTGGAAATCATCTTTGGTAATCACCACGTGGTCTCTGGATACATAATCTTTGACACTCACAGCTCACTACTTCGCGTTGTTTCGCTAACAGGCTCAGCCGGCACATGCCCACCCAACAGAATGTCCTCGAAGGCTCCTTGAGCGTCGTATTGAATATTTACGTTTTGAAATAGCTTCAGATAATTTTCAGTCGTTTCTGGATTGCTGTGATACAACCTGTTCTGAATGAGCCCCATAACTGCGGTAGGCCGTAGTTCACCTGAATCAACGAAGTCTCGAAGCGCTATCCATAAGAGATATGCATATGTAGCTCTAAGCCAGTGAAAATAAAAATCTTTGGGGAAGTCTTCGGATGCAGATCTAAGAATTTTCTGTTTCAGGTTCTCGACAACCTGACCAACTGGTTTTGATTTTACCGGGGAGTCGCTATTTTTGCGAAAGTTTGTTTTGGGCATCCAAGCCCAAGCAAACAGCAAAAACTTCACGCGACCGTTTATGCCTGCGGCGCCCCGATATACAGACGGCGTCGACTATCGCGGACTAACCGCCTTCGCTTCGCTATCCATGGCGGTCAGCGTAAGTGGGTATCTTGGATCATCCTTTCCCATGTAGTAACAGTTACCCTGGTTGCTGATAAAGAGGTATAGGTCTTCGTCATTAATCTCGGGCAAATCAGGGTATGCTGTCTTGTACTCTTCCTTGAACTTCGACCTGAGCTCCTGTGCTCTTTTACAGTCGGCGTATGTCGCTAGTTCATTTACCAGTTGGCTTGGTATATACAGCGTATAGTGCTTGGAGTTTTTGGTGTTGATCAGTGTACCCGGACCAGCAAATAGCTTATATGTACCATCTCGTTCAGGCCCGTTTTTTAGAAGAGCTCTAATGTGCTTCAACCGGATTGTCAGCACTGTTTTCTTTCGCGCACCCGTCATGAGAGCAACAAGAACTATCAGCCGCTCAACAGGACTCCAGTCATCGCCATTTATGATAGATTTTAATTCCGCAAATTGATCTAAGGTTAGCGGCCTAAGAAGCTCCCCATCGTCTCTCACAAAACCAATAGGGTCGTTCCCTCGGCGGGGAACAGATTTGGTTTGGGACCGAACTTCTACATCTTTTGAACCCGTCCCGGTGGAGTGTTGGTAATAGACACGCACGGTCTTAATACTATCAATCCTTTCCAGATCAATCCCATAGTCTGGCCAGTGCCTGGTTATGTGTTTGTAGAAATTATAAACGGTGCTGGTGTACTGATTTACGACCGCCGGCTTGAGCCCTTCACTTTCGGCTAGGTGATGAAAATATCTATATGTTGGTCTTTGTGAGGGCCGTCTTTTAGTGAAGTCCAGCCAATCAATTCCCTCTGCTTCGGTAAACAACTTGTAGCGTAATAGCTGGGATGCTTTTCGCCTTACATCTTCGGTAGGCCGTTCCATTTGATGCTTGTGCTCCACCAAATAGCACAAATAGTGGTTCGCTTCATTCCATGGCAAGCCTTCAGAAGTAAGCAAGAACGGCATATTGAAGACAGTATTGGCATCCTCAATGCTCTTTAGCTCGCAATAGGTATAAAAGCATTCGCCTGAGATGGCGCCGATTAGTGGCTGCTCGACAGTCTGGTGCGATGCTATTGAGGAAACATTTGCAAACAGGTTTTTAGCTACGCTTATATTTTTTAGCCGCCAACTACTTTTTTTTTGATCTTCTTCGCCGTCCATTGACACCATCCCAAAATTCACGTGTCAACGATATACTGTTAAGTGTTAAAGGGTCAACAGGCCAGTTACGTGTTAGTTTGGGGTAGCGACCCTTTAATTCACGTTTCACCTCGGCATAGGTGTTGGCCCAGAAACTCTTCAGATCCTGAGTCACCTGAATAGGCCGCTGCGCGGGCGAGAGCAGATGCAGCATCACCTCGACACGTCCTCGCGCAACAGCAGGCGTCTCAGCCAGGCCAAACAACTCCTGCAGCTTCACCGCCAATACCGGCGCAGACCCATCGACCTGATACTCGAGCCGCTTACGCGAACCGCTCGGCACCTGCAGGTGGGTCGGTGCCAGCTCTTCGAGCTGCTGTTGCTGCGACCAGTCGAGCATCGATTTGATAATCGCCACCATATCGAGACGAGCGAGGTGACTACGACGACTGATGTTATTTAGATAGGGTGCCAACCACACTTCAACCGTTTCAAGCAGATGGCTATCGGAAAGATCGGGCCACGCCTCATCGGGCAGCCACTGACGTAACGAGCGTAACCGCGTGCGTAACTGACGCGCTGCATCACTCCACGGTAGCGCCTCAAGCCCCTCAGCACGTACACCATCAAGCATCGCTGCCACGACCGCCGCCTCATCGTCCACCTTGAGTGGTCGCTCCCCCAACAGTAATGCCCCGTAGCGCCTCGCCTCTCGCGAGACGACTACTCCCTCACTGCGTGACCAGTAGGTCTCGGCCTGCCAGGCGATCTGCGCTGGGAAGCTCTGCTCCAGATCCGCAACGGCTATGGATGCCGCAAGGAAGATACGACTCTCATCGCCTCGACCATCGAGACTCACCGCCACCATCAGTTCGGCACCACGACAACTATCCAACAGCTTTGCACCACGCCCATTGGCGAGCAGATAGCGATTACCATTTGCACCGCGCCGCTGTGCGACTCGATCGGGATAGGCGTTGGCCAGCAGCAAGCCCACCATGGCCTCATCGACCGAGCCGTTATCGGCTTGCACCTTGAACAGATGACGCCACTGTCGTGAGGCACGCTCAATAGCCACCGCCGCACGCCCATCGGCACCCATACCTCGTGCCGCTGCAGCACCATCTGCTCGGTGGGCACGCAGCGCCTCTAGCCGTAACGCGAAGTCACAGGTTGCGAGCCCTTCAGCACCACGCAGCAGATCACGCTCGGAGATTAGCGCCGCGATATCGCAGGCGAGCGCTGCCTCACCGAGAGCCTCACTCTTTATCACCATATGGGCCAGTCGCGGATGCATCGGCAGCGTCGCCATTCGCTCACCCAGCTTGGTGATACGACCCCTCTCATCGAGCGCCTCAAGGCGCTGCAACAGTGCACGTGCCTGGGTGAGCGCCGCCGCGGGCGGTGGACTGAGCCAGACCAGCGTCTCGGCATCACTCACTCCCCAGCGTGCCAGATCGAGCGCCAGCGGCAATAGATCGGCCTCAACGATTTCGGGGCTGTTAAACGGCACCAGACCACTCTGGGTGGTACTACTCCAGAGTCGATAGCAGCAACCGGGGGCGAGACGACCGGCACGACCCGCACGCTGCTCAGCCGAGGCGTTGGAGACACGGATCGTCTCTAGTCGCGTCAGGCCACTACGAGGATCGAAACGTGGCACCCGCTGCCAGCCGCTATCAACCACCACCGTCACCCCCTCGATGGTCAGGCTGGTCTCGGCAATCGGTGTCGAGAGCACCACCTTGCGTCGTCCGTTGGGGGCAGGGCGTATCGCCAACTTCTGCTGATCGAGCGGCAGATCGCCATAGAGTGGATAGATATCGACAGGTTCATTCACGAGCTGCTGCTGAAGCAGTTCGTGGGCACGACGGATTTCACCCGCACCGGGCAGGAAGGCGAGGATATCCCCCTCGCGTTCTCTAAAAGCTCGTACCACTGCCTGTACCAACGTAGCGTCGATACGCTGCCGCTCATCACCGGGCTGGTAGCTTATCTCAACCGGATAGCTACGCCCCTCACTACTGACCACAGGCGCATCGAGCAGCGTTGAGAGTGCTGCACCATCCAGTGTCGCCGACATCACCAGCAACTTGAGATCCTCACGCAGCCCCTGCTGCGCATCGACGCAGAGCGCCAGAGCCAGATCGCTATGCAGGTTACGTTCGTGGAATTCATCGAAGATCACCAGCCCGACACCCACCAGCTCCGGATCGCGCTGCAGACGACGAGTCAGAATCCCCTCGGTGACCACCTCAATGCGGGTCTGCTTACCGACACAGTTATCAAAACGAACACGAAAGCCGACCCGCTCACCCGGCTTCTCACCCAGTGTATTGGCCATCTGCGCCGCCACACCGCGTGCGGCCAGACGACGCGGCTCGAGCATCAGAATCGTCTTACCTCGCAACCACGCGGCATCAAGCAGCTCCAAAGGCACACGGGTACTTTTCCCCGCGCCCGGCGGCGCCTTAAGCACCACGGCACTGTTAGCGGCAAGGGCCGCTTGCAGCTCGGGGATAACCTCATCGATGGGGAGTGGCGTCTTCATCAGGCGCCGATTGTAACGCAGCCGGGTTGTGCAGAACGGTCAGGCGAGTGGCAACTCTTTTGGCGAGAGGACATAACGATCATGGATCTTCAGCACCCGTTCCACCTCGGCCAGTGGACGCTGATCGCCGAAGCGTTTTAGAAATCGGCAGACCTGATAGCTACCACTCTGCTGCTCATACCCCTTCAACCAGCCATTGAACCGCTGTCGCGCCTCGCTCGATTCACGTGGAAAGTTATTTGGTGGGCGACTGTAGTCGATACGCCACGGCTTGGGAGTAAGGCGTGCGCGGAAGGATTCCTGCGTTCGACAGAGTTTGATATAGAGCGGATCGCACTCGAGGCGATCAAAGAGCTGTTCGGTGCCAAGATCTTTCGCGCCGTAGAGTCGGTTGGTGACCACCACCCGTAACCCCGCCAGCGTCTCGTAAACTGCCAACGCAATGCCCGGCTGTTCGCTGGCGTAGCTTTCGATCTGCTGTAGATGATAGTTACGATCTTTTACCCGGCCACCAAACAGGGCCTTGAGCTTGTCGATCAAGCCGGGCGGTTCGATGTCGATATCGGCAAACAGCACCCGCTCACAGTTGAGCACCAGTGCACCGTAACGGTTGCGTGTCACCACTCCGATTAGCTCACCCTCCGCGCTGTTGATCTCTTCAATCAACTCCTCGCGGATATAACCCTCGCTGTAGTCATAACGCTCAAGCGGCTCACCCTGCTTGACCCGCGCCACCAGCCGCTCCACCGCCTCGACAGCGCGCGCCTGTGCATCGGCCTCGCTCTCATTAGAACCGCGCCAGCAGGCCAACTCATACTCCTGCCCCTGCCCAGTATTGCTGTTGCGACTCTCCTTTGCCCAGTACCTTGCCAGCTTCATTTCTGCGCCCTCTTATTGTTATCTCGATTTAAACGCCTCTCATCCAGAGTGTCGAGGCGATCACAACACCTGCCCCCATAACCTACCGCAACGGGCTATTTGAAAAGCTTTTTCTATACTTATCAAAAAATGGGCTGGATAGCGCAGAAGGAGCAGAGAACCGCAATGAAACAGGTCGATGTCGCCATTATTGGTGGGGGTATATCCGGCACCGCACTGCTCTACCACCTCGCTCGCCACAGCGACTATAACCGTGTTGTTCTGATGGAGAAGTACCCACAGATCGCCGCAGTCAACTCACACGCACGCAATAACAGCCAGACCCTCCACTGTGGCGACATTGAAACCAACTACACGCTGGAGAAGGCACTCAAGGTGCAGCAGACCGCTCGCATGGTGGTCGACTACGCCGAGAGCCTGAGCGAGGCAGAGCGCAACCAGATCCTGTTCAAGTTTCCCAAGATGTTACTGGGGGTCGGTGATGCAGAGTGCGAACTGCTGCACCAGCACTATGAACGTTTCCACCCTCACTACCCCGACATGGAGCTACTCGATACCGATGCTATCGCCACACGAGAACCGAGTGTGACCGCTGGTCGGCGTGGTCAGGTAATGGCGATCTCGATTGCCAATGAGTACACCGCCGTCAACTCCCACAAACTGGCACGCTCTTTTGAGCAACAGGTTCGGGTGCTCCGACCCGACTACGAAATCCAACTCGGCTGCAGCGTCAGAGCTATCCATCAGGGTGAGCACGGTTTCCGCATCGATAGCGACAACGGCTCACTACTGGCGCGGGTAGTTGTCGTCTCTGCGGGTGGTCATAGCCTGCTGTTTGCCAAGCGAATGGGTTACGGCAAGCACTACGCCTGCCTGCCGGTGGCCGGCAGTTTTTATCACACACCCAAACTGCTCAACGGCAAGGTCTACACCATTCAGAGTGAGAAGCTCCCCTTCGCCGCCGTGCATGGTGATCCCGACCTGCTCGAGCCGGAGATGACCCGCTTCGGCCCCACTGCGCTGGTATTGCCACTGCTGGAACGTCACAACTGGCGCACCCTGGCCGACCTGCTACGTGTCACCCAGCCCGACCTGCCCGTACTCAAGGTGCTGTTCACTCTGCTTGGTGAGGCGGAGATACGCCGCTATATGATGCGTAACATCCTCTTCGAACTACCCGGTATCGGCAAACGACTGTTCCTCGATGACGCACGCAAGATCATTCCACTACTGCAGGTCGAACAGCTCACCTTTGCCAAACGAGTAGGCGGAATACGCCCGGTAATGATCGACAAGCAGGCACTGAAGCTTCATCTCGGTGAGGCGCAGATCAATCCCGGCACCGGCATAATCTTCAACATGACGCCATCACCCGGCGCAACCAGCTGCCTGGGAAACGCCGCCAAGGACTTCGCCACCATCCAGGAACTGATGGCATAAAAAAGGCCCGACCAGTTGGTCGAGCCTTGTGTAGATTCTGAGTAACGTCTTATGACTTGGGACGTTTGTCATAGAGCGAGAATGCACTCTTGGTGAAACCCTTCAGCGAAAGCGGCACCACCACACCCTGTGGTTTTTCACGACCCAACAGAGCGAACTTGATCGACGCCTTGGTGCCCTGCTTCAGTGCCTTGAGCATCGTCTCATCAACCTTGAAAGCAACGTTACAACCGCGTGCTCCACAGTTGAGATAGCGGTAGTTGTACTTCACGCCACTCACCTCAAGCTCTACACCCGGCATCAGTGCCACACCCAGCGGGGTTGTGATCACAGCGCGAGGGATGGCACTGCCGTTGGGATAGGAGAGCACCATTCTGAACAGCATCTTGCCGGTCTTTTTCTGACTCGCCGTGGTGTAGGCGCGGCAGAGCTTTACACTCTTCTTTGTCTCACCCGATTTCGCCTCACGACAGGCCACCTTCCAGTCACCAAACGCCTCCTCCTGAACCTTCAACTCACTCGGCTCGGCAAAGACCATACTCGACGCCAGAACACTCACAGCAACTGCAAACAACTTTGAAACTGTTTTCATCAAGCCCACTCCATCTGTCTGATCAATAATCGGCAATGGCGTCATTCTACAGCGCCAGTCCCCAAATGCGAGGCAAAAAAACACGGGCCTTATAGCCCGTATTTTTCACTGATTAAGCGCCGCCGTCAGAGGTCAATCCAGCCTTTGGTAATCGATCCCTGCTACCAGCCAACAACCATCGGCATGCAGGCACTACGGCTGTGAGTAGGCCAGCGCTGCATCGGCACTCCAATCCATCCCCGCCTCGCCGTACCAGTAGCCGTTGCAGGGAGTACCGATAATCACTCTGTTGACCTGCTCTGCACCCTCAGTAGGATTCAGTTTCCCATCACGCACGGCCGCAAATGCCTCAACGATTTTTCCCATGTGGTGTGACTGGGGTGAGAGTCGCGCCACATCGACCCCCATCTTCTGCATCTGCGGTAACGCCTCAATCAGGTTGGTGGTCGCTGCCGAGAGGGTCTGGATACCGTTCATGGAGAGGAACGGTTCACCATCCTGAGTCTTGAGCAGCATACCGTCGGGGTAGTCGCCACAGCGGAACTGGCAATCATCCTTGGGCAGTTTGTGGGCACGCGCGGTAAAGCAGCGGGCCGAGAAGGCGAGCGGGGTACGACCGAAGGCGAAGACCTCAGTCTGTAGACCCTCAGGGCGCTGTGCCTGCATCTCGGTGAGCGTGGTGTGCGAGAGCTCAACCGGCATCACCCAACGCTGCGCACCGAGATCACGGTGCAGCGCCAGGGTCTCGCCGTTGTAAACATTAAGGTGAGGACCGGCAACGTAGGGGATGTTGTTGGAGGCGAGATGAACCGCTGCCATGTCATTGGCCTCAACCAGAAACTTTCCATTATCGATAATGCGTCGCAGGCTCTTCAGCTCCGAATCGGCCTCAAGCAGCACCAGCGTGGAGAGCACCACCTCTTTACCGGCAGCGCTCAGCTTCTCTCCAATCTCGAGCCAATCATCGAGTCGCAGCAGGCGACGTTTCGAGCAGACCGCCTCACCGAGATAGACGATATCGAGCGGCCACTCAACAACCTGTTCATAAAACTCCAAGGTCTCTTCACGCGACCAGTAGTAGAGGTTTGGACCCAGGGATATTTTCATTTCAACAGTCTCATTAACTCATGCAGTTTTAACAGTGAGAGGTTTTTCCGAAGAGAAGGCAGAGTGCACTTTGAGAAGCGGACGACTGCATGGATGCAGGAGGTAGAGCAATGCATGGAGCAATTGCCGAATTAATCACATCATCAATACGCATCGCAAAAAAGCGCTATAACGTTCTATTCGAATAAAAGATCCGCTGTTATTGCCAGCCCCTTTCTAAAGCGCCTAGCGTATGGGTCGAGCCCTCTGCCACCTTGTCGAGCTGCGCCACCCACTCGGCGCGCGGCACAAAACCGTCGGGATTGATGGTGGCACTATTGATCGCCTGACGCAGCACCCTGGTCACCTGCCCCACATAGGCGGGGCTGCGCTGCCGCCCCTCAACCTTGATCGCCTTCACGCCACTGCGCTGCAGCTCGGGCAGGATATCGAGAATGCTCAGGCTGGTCGGCTCTTCGATCGCATAACCGACCTCGCCGTTGACCTCAAAGCGCCCCTTGCAGACCACCGGATACCCGGCACTCTCGCCAGGGCCGTAGATATCGATCAGCACCTCATTGAGGCGCACCTTGCGACCATCGGCCGCCTCCTCCCAACGCACCGATTTGGCAGGCGAACAGGCACCGCAGGTGTTGGGTGATTCACCAGTGGCGTAAGAGGAGAGATAGCAGCGCCCCTCGACCATCACGCAGAGGCTGCCGAAGGCGAACACCTCTACCTCGACATCGGTACTCTCCACCACCCGCTTCACCTGCGAGAGTGAGAGCACACGCGGAAGCACCACGCGCTGGATATTGAAGTTCTCACGATAGAAGGCGATCGCCTCGGCACTGGTCGCCGATCCCTGCACCGAGAGGTGCAGACGCAGATCGGGGTGAGTGCGTGCCGCGTAGCGCATCAACCCCGCGTCGGCGAGGATCAGCGCATCGACACCGATGCGGGCGGCACGATCAACGGCGGCGGTCCAGATCTCCCAGCTCTGCGGCTGCGGATAGGTGTTGAGCGCCAGCAGCACCTTGCGACCACGACTATGGGCATACTCGATCCCCTTCAGTGCACTACGCTCATCGAAATTGAGACCGGGAAAGTTGCGCGCATTGGTCGCATCGCGAAAGCCCATGTAGACGGTATCAGCACCGTTATCGACCGCCTGTTTCAGCGCCGACAGGCTGCCCGCCGGGCAGACCAGTTCAAGTTTCTGTGACATTTAGAGAAAACCCTCTTGCGCGCCAAGATACCCCTGCGAGGTGCCTCGTCGTGATAGTTCATCTTCGATACCGTTGAGCACCCGCCACTTCCAGTTACACCAGTAGGGGGTGAGCAGAATATCGGTTGAAGCGGTGCCGGTAAGGCGATGGTAGAGCACCTCTGATGGGGTGGCCTCGACCAAATCGGCCGCCATACGAATATATTCTTCGACCGTGAGCGGCGCATAGTCACCGCGACGCCACTCATTGGCGAGCATCGTCCCCTTCACCACATGCAGCGGGTGAAGCTTTAGCCCCTCGACACCCAGCTCCAACACCCGCTGTAACGACAGTTGAAGATGGGCGGCATCCTCGCCCGGCAGGCCCGCGATCAGATGCGCGCAGACCGGCAGTTCACGGGCATGGGCCGCCTGTAGCGCCTCACGATACTCGGCAAAACCGTGGCCGCGATTGACCCGCTCAAGGGTGTGATCGAAGGCCGACTGCAGCCCCAGCTCCAGCCATATCTCATAACCCTGATCACGATAGTCGGCGAGCAGGTCGAGCACCCTGGGCGGCACGCAGTCGGGACGGGTGCCGATCGAGAGGCCGATTACATCGGGCTCGGCAAGCGCCGCATCGTAGAGCTGTTTCAGATTGGCCGGATCGTCGTAGGTGTTGGTATAAGCCTGGAAGTAGGCAAGAAACTTCTTCGCCCCAGTGCGTTTGGCCAGCACCTGACGGCCCGCTTCGATCTGTCCAGCGACCGGATCGGGCTCGCGCGCATTGGGCGAAAAGGAGCTGTTGTTGCAGAAGGTACAACCACCCCGCCCCTTGCTTCCATCGCGATTGGGACAGGTGAAACCGGCATTGATTGCCAGCTTGTGCACACGTTCGCCATGCTTCTTTAATAGATGCTGACCAAAGGTGGAGACGTAATCAGAGAGTGCCACTAACCAACCTCGTCGAGCACCCGACGCCGAAAGGCGACGCCGATTTCAGCAGCGATCTTTTCACAGGCGTCGATATCAACACCCTCCAATCCATCGATGGCGGTAAGCGTCACACTCGGAACATAGGCCTTCGCCTTGCGGGCAAAATCGAGCATCGCCTCAAAACCACCCTCGCACTTGGGGCGACAGTGTCGGTCGTAGAGCTCACTGTTGTGTGCGTTCATTGAGATCGAGAGCGCATCGACCTTGCCCGCCAACTCCGGGGCAACATCACGCCCATGAATCAGTGAGGCGAGCCCATCGGTGTTAACCCGAATCGTCGCGCCTTGCGCCTTGAGTTGTTCGGCCACCTCTAGCAGCACATCGAGCCGTGTAGTCGGTTCACCGAGCCCACAGAAGACGATCTGTTTGTAACGATCCGGATCACCCACCTCCTCAACCACCTTCTCGGCTGATGGCTCCTCGAACAGGCGCAGATCGAAACCCTGCACCTCCCAGCTGCCGTTAAATTTGGGGCAGAAGGCACAGCGCAGGGTGCAGTGGTAGGTGATATTGAGATAGCAGTTACCGTGCAGCTCGTAGCTGATGGTTGGATTCACTGCTGGGTCGTGTTCGGTCTGCTCTGCGCTCATATCTCTATTTCGTTCTACGGAGCCACGAGTCTATGCAAGAGTGCGGCCTCGTTATGTTGATTTAAATCAACTGCAAGCCCATTACCCCACATCTTGCGCATCGCTCACAATCCGCCGAAAGAGGTAGAGGGCCGCGAGCAGGTTCCAGCCGAGCCACGCCGCCGAGGCGATCCAGAGCAGTGCCGCCGGACGCAGCAGCCACTCCGGCACCAGCAGCGCGCCAAACAGCACGATCAACGCCGCCAACTGCAGCCTGAACTGCCAGCGCGCCTGGCGCTCGGGGATGATCTGCTTCATGTTGGGAATCTTTCCCTGCCAGCTGCCCAACGCCTGCACGCGGTTATTGAGATGCAGCCAGATCAGAAACGGTACGATCTTGTAGAGCATGCCGTTGACTGCCGAGACGGCAAAACCGGCAATCAACACCACCACCGGCGCAATCGGGGTGAGGTGCAGATGGGGGGCCAACAGCCACAACAGCAGCGCCAGCAGCAGACTGCCCATCGCCAAGCGCCAGAAATCGAGCGTGACATCGGCGATACGGCGGCGACGCTGATGCTGCAGCCTGAGCGTGACGATGGCGAATACCGCCAACATCAGGGCAATCAGCCAGGTGATCCAGTCGGCCTGAAGCAGGGTCCAGAGCAGCAGCAGGCCCAGCAGCATCGGTGCGTAGCCGCGCATCATCAGCTTCGGATAGTCGGGTGTAATTTGAAACATCGGCACCACCTGATAGGCGACACCGGCCACCAGCACCGCCAGCCAGCCAACCAATCCCCACCCGAGGTGGATATCGGTCAGCCCCCGATTGAGCACCCACTCAGACCAGGTGTAACCGGCCAGCAGATCGAGACCCAACACGGCGGTCACGGCCAGACCGATAACGGCGAAGATCATAGTCAGGATCGAGGGGTGTTTCGATTCGGAGCGAAACAGGGTCACTATTAATAGCAGCACTAGTGGTAACAGCGCGGCCGCAAGCAACCAGATGGCAAATTCAAACAGCGCAAACTCAGCCAGCAACCAGCCCGCCATCAGCAGTAGCACACCGACCGTAAGCAACAGATGGATCGTCGCGCTGAGCCAGACCGGCTTGGGCAGTGGTGTTCCGGCCAACACCGGCAGCAACTGCTGCAGCGCTCCGATCATCACCGAGCCGAGAAAACCGAGCGTGATGGCATGGGTGGCGGCGAGTAGTGGATAGGACCAGCGACTCTCAAATAGCTCTGGACCGAACCAGAGCGCGATCAATCCCGCCGCGATGGTAAACAGCGGTGCGGTGATAAAGAAACGCAGAGGTACCGAAAGCGGTGGGGTCTGCGCCAGCGAGAGGGCGGTGTAGTTCACGCGGAGAGCTGCTCCGCCGCCTGGCGCGCCTGCATCTCAGCGTCGGGGTCATCAAGCGACCAGATATAGACATCGAAGCGTCCCGAGGCGGCCTCTCGTTTTAGATAACCGCAGCGGCGTTGATCGAGGTTATCGAACAGCAGACAGGGGAAACGACGGTGGATCATATGCAGGTAGTCACCCGTGGCGAGTGACTCGGCCGCCGCCAGGGTGAGCACCAGTGGCTCGGGCGGCTCCATCTCACTGACATCGAGAAGTTGCTCGGCCACAGGCGGAACTCAGCGATGCTCCAGCTGATCGATCAGTTCGCTGCTCTGCGCACCGAGCACCTGGTCGAACATCGGATAGAGGATCTGCTCCTCCTTGGCGTTGTGCTGCTGCATCAGAATCAGCAGCGTCTCGGCATCGCCCAGATAGCTATCGCCATCGTGTGCCGCAACGGCACCCGCCATAGAGCCAAACAGGGCGCGCATCTGCTCATGCTCCATGCGCATCACATCGGTCGGTCCACCCATCATGCCGGTGGCCTGCTCGAAGGTAGGGAACAGCAGCTCCTCCTCCATGCTCAGGTGGCGCTCAATCGCCGCATGAAAGGTCTGAAAACCGGCCGCCGCCTTATCCCACGCACCATCGGCCACCTGCGCCTCGGCATCGGCGAAAAAACGGTCACAACGCTGATGGTCATCGGCGAGATAATCTGAAATCGAACTCATGCTACTTACCTCTTAATACAGTGCCAAAGCATACTGCCCGGCGCTGCCGAGGCGAGCCATGATACAGGTCAAAGCCCTTTTAAGCCGAGATCGCTGATGCCGGTATGGGCAACTCGATCGAAGTAGCGGGCACGATAGAGCAGCCGCTGAGAGGCCCCTGGAATATCATCAAAGGCGGCTCGGTCGTGCAGCACATTGTTGCAGACCAGCCCCATCCCCGACTCCAACCGCCCCTGAAAACTCGCCTCCACCTCTTTATCGAGCAGTAGCTCAAGTCGATCGCGTGCCTGTTGCACCAGCGGCTCCTTACTCCATCCGATATTGCGCTTGCGGGCGGTGTATCGCATATGCAGCGCGCCGCTCTGCGGCTCAACACTGAAGACGGGGCCCACCGCTGAACCTCGACTGCCACCCTCGGCATCTTTACCTGGCGGGATGGTCATCGCATCGGCGAGCATCAGGGCGTGGATATAGTCGGGATTCTCATCGCGCAGCCGTATATAGGCGACCTCATGATCGATGAGGCGATTCTCCCCACCCTGCGCCGCTGGGTGAACGCAGTGCAGCATCACGCTGCGGATCTGCTTCGCCTCGGTATTGTAATAACCGTCGCTGTGCCAGCGGATGGCGCGGTTGGTATAGGGGATGTAACTGGGGTGATCGCCCTCGGGATTGACCGTCAGCGAGGTGATGCCATCCTCATCGGAGAGGTAGTTGGCATCCATGCGCCGCAAACCGAAACGCTCACCGATGGCTCGTGGAATCGCCTTATCGGGATCGTCACCGGTGCCACCGTCGTAGATCACCATATTGGTCTGACGCAGTCGGGCCAGCATCGCCTGATACTCGGCATCGGTCAGTGCACGCGGATTGGCCACCTGCACCACTAGCTGCTCAAGTGAAGTGGGATAGTTCTCCAGCTTCGCATCACGCCAGCGGTTGTAGTGCTCACTGCTGGCGAGCGAGAAGGGTGAATCGGAGGGTATTTCGGGTAAATGGCTCATGAATCGGTTACCTGTTCGCTCGATTACAGCACTCTGCCACGCACACGGGCATAGCGGCACCGACTCTTGCAGTGATGGGCGTGGTGTTCGTTATCAGGAACTGAACACCACAACCACACCCATCAGGCGAGTGATGCGCTCACACGCTGCAGTTTTTCACGAACCTGCGCCGCAAGCTCACCAACCTCGGGGCGATCAACCAGACTCAACACACTGGCCGGATCCATAAAGGCGACGGTGATCGAACCATCCTCCTCCTCACGCACCACAACATTACATGGCAGCAGCAGACCGATATCGGGCTCTGCCTCAATCGCCTGGTTGGCCAATACCGGGTTGCAGGCACCGAGGATCTTGTAGGGACGTTTGTCGAGATCGAGCTTCTTCTTCATCGTCGCCTTCACATCGATCTCGGTCAGCACACCGAATTTCTCCTCCATCAGCGCAGCGGTAACTCGCTCAACCACTGCATCAAATTCACCCGCTACCTTTACATTAAATCCGTACATCTCATCTCTCTCCAATCTGTTGATCCACTCAACCGCGCACTACGCTGAAAATCAGACAACCGCACGGCAGCAACTACATGAGCGCGATACTATCACGACTCCATTAGCAGCTGATTATATAGATAGAGGTGCCAGATCGATAATTCTGACACTGAACAGGGGGCTACTTAGACAATGAACTTAGCCACAATAAATCTGCAGCCGTAAACCTAGAGAGGGGAAGAGTGGTAATAATTGCCCGGGGCGAAAGCCCCGGACAGTTCTGCTACATCGGTTGGATAAAGGTAAAGGCACCGCGAATATCGCCGGGCTTAAAGCCACGTGCCTTGTCAGTCGGGTAGAGCTCTTTGAGCTTCGCCTCAACGGCTGGTTTGATCTTGGTCGCGTGACAGTTCATGCAGGGCTTGCCGGTCGGGATCGCCTTCATGTAGCGGAACGCCTTCTTACCACCGGCGGCACTGACGCTACCGTAGGTCGAACGGACACCGTTTCCAGAGCTATCGCTCACACCGCTGGTCACAATCTCGGCGTACTCCATCTTGGTGATATCTTCGCCCTTCGCCTTACGTGACTCGAAGCTCTTCAGTACGGCGAGTTCCCAGGCATCCGGCGCATTGCCTGGATTACGAATCTTCAGACTGGTACGACCAACCTTGGTCCAGCCAGTCTTCTTCATCACCTTGCCCATCGCCATCGGTGCCTTTTTGCTGCAGACATCAATTGCGCCAGCCGGGCCACCCTTCTTGATTTCGGACATCAGCATGCCCTTCATATTCTTGACCATGTTCTTGATAACGGTGCGGCTCTTGGCACTGCGATCACCGATCTCATCGGCCATGGCAATACCACTCTGACAGGCTACAGCGACCGCTGCAGCGATAAGGATCTTTTTCATACTTCCTCCTGGTGAATTTGTTGCACTACTTATTTTTGTTATGCATTCGCCCGATCAAACAGATTCAAACTGCCGCAGACGAAGCTGCCACCAAGACTACAACAACCACCCGCGATATCAACTCTGTGATATGACACTACTCATTGGAGTCGGCCAGGTGGTCCGCCTCTTCGAGCAGGAAGGCGCGAAACGCCTGTGCCGCTGGCGTGAGCCGTTTGCCCTTGCGGTGCACGATGTACCAGTAGCGCATCAGCGGGAAACCCTCCACATCAAGCGCCACCAGCCTTTTAGTCTCTAGCTCCAGCTCAATACTGCGGGTGGAGACCACACTCAATCCCATGCCAGATCGCACCGCCTGTTTAATCGCCTCATTACGGGTCATCTCCAGGCCGGGGTGCAGCTCTATCTGGTGCTCCTGAAAGAAACGCTCCATCGCAAGACGGGTACCCGAGCCCTTCTCTCGCATGACGAAGGTCTCCTCCTCCAGACGCTGCATCGGAATCTGCTTCTCATTGGCGAGCGGATGGCTGGGAGGTGCAATGACCACCAGTGGATTCTCCATAAAGGGGTCATATTCGAGATCGAGGTTCTCGGGCGGCTGCCCCATCAACACCAGATCCTTCTCGTTGGCATCGAGCATGCGCATCAGCTTTTCGCGGTTGGTCACCTCCAGGTTAAGGCTGACATCAGGATAGAGCCGGTTGAAGGCGGCCAGCACGCGGGGAGCGAAGTAGTTGATGGTACTGGCCACTGCAATGCGCAGCCGACCGCGGTTGAGGCCGCGCATTCCCTCCAGCACATCCTCCAGCTCCTCAAGGTGATTGAATATCGCGTGGCTGTACTGCAGCAGCTCCTGCCCCGCCTCGGTGAGATAGATCTTCTTACCCAGCTGCTCGAACAGCGGCAGACCCACCTGCCCCTCCAGCTGCTTGACCTGCATCGATGCGGCGGGCTGGGTCATGTGCAGCGATTCAGCCGCGCGGGTATAGCTCAGCTCACGGGCCACGGCCTCGAAAACACGTAACTGTCGGAAGGTGATATTCATACCTGAAGACTATAAGGTGAAACTTATCGTTTCAAGGCATCAACGAGAAATTTACTTATAGTTAGGTGATCTGGAGAACCCAAGAGCGCTAGCAACACAAAACTGCAGACACAAAAAAAGCGCCTGTTGCGCCTATCATTTACTCTAATGTGATTTATCGCCCCCCCATAAAGGTGGGGCGATAAAATCAAACTTACTTAGCCGCGTCGACCATGTAAGCAACAGCAGCTGATAGCTCGCCGTCGGTGCAGTCCATGCAGGTACCCTTAGGAGGCATCGCACCCTTACCGTTCTTAGATACCGCGTTCAGCGCATCCATACCGGTTGCAATGCGAGGGGCCCATGCAGCCTTATCAGCAAACTTGGGGGCACCCGCAACACCTGCAGCGTGGCATACGAAGCACTTGGTATCGTAAACGCCCTTTCCGTCACGCTCAGCCTGCGCTGAACTACCCATCGCCATCAATGCACCCGCGATCGCAAAAGCAACTGCCTTTTTCATAATCTCTCTCCGCGTCTAAAATAAAAAGTCTTAAATTTCGGTGGGCTATCTTGGCAAAGAGCCACGGCAAAGTAAATTGCCCGGCCAGTGGCCTACACACCGTCTACAACCCTCATCCACATCTGCCGATAGTATGCCAAGCCTTTGAACCTACTTGCTATTGGTGATCACCCCGAAAAAATAGCGCCCAACATTAGTAATCACCCGCAGAGAAAGGTTCACACTTTTTCACAGAATCCCGACACAATCACTCGGTTTTAGGTATATAAATAGATTAAGGGCGCCTATCTGCACTGAAGGTTTATCTGGGATGGAACGCAGCACTGGCGTCATTGATCGCTCACACAGACAGCGAAGGGACTCAATAATAGAAACGGGGCAGGCGATGAAATATCAACTACCGCAGCTACCAACCGTCAAAACGCTCAGGATCTCACTCCCAGCGTATCAATATAATCGTGCCCGGCTGGCACTGAGACGCCTGGAGAGCCCGCTATCGGTCAAGCTCACCACCATGCCGGGACTACTCTTTATCCTCGAAGATGAGCAGTGGATCTGTGTTGACCGGCATATTAACAACCGCCCCCTCATCTCCTGGCGGAACTTTAACCTTAATAGACGCACCGGGATCAACCAGCCCGTCGGTTGTGAGGTCGACTACTACCATGCCTATGCTGGAATCATCCTGAGAAAAAGCCTCGATGCACTCGATGAGGCACTGATCACACGACCCTCAGAACAGCAAACAGGCCTCAAAATGGGTGAAATCATCCCGTTTCCGAGTTAATTCAAGCACTATTTCTGCGATGACAAGGCGTTATCAAGCTGGATATAACACGCTTTTCTATTAACTATCAATTAGATACAACAACCAATCAATTCATAATTGATAAATTATGGTATTCATAATAAATCATTGTTTTTACTTATGGACTCAGCCGTCTATAGTAGCCGTCCTGCTCGCAAGGGATTGGGCGGCAACCTGTAAGAAGCCACCCACCAACGGATTAACCGAACCTTGTGATGAAGTAGACACCATCCACCAATTTAGGGGGTTACACCAAGATGGATCAATCTGCACGATACGCCGACCTTTCTCTGAATGAAGACGAACTGATTGCTGGCGGCGGCCACATTCTCGTCGCTTACACCATGACGCCTGCTGAAGGCTATGGCTACCTGGAAGTTGCTGCTCACTTTGCAGCTGAGTCTTCTACCGGTACCAATGTTGAGGTTTCAACCACCGACGACTTCACCAAGGGTGTAGACGCGATGGTTTACTTCATCGACGAAGCCAAGGGCATCATGAAGATTGCCTATCCTAACGACCTGTTCGATCGCAACATCACCGACGGCCGTACCATGATCGTATCGTTCCTGACCCTCGCGATTGGTAACAACCAGGGCATGGGTGATGTTAAGTGCGCACAGATGCAGGACTTCTACGTTCCACCACGCATGCTGCAGCTGTTCGACGGTCCTTCCAAGGACATCAGCGACATGTGGCGCATCCTCGGCCGTGATGTCAACGAAGGTGGTTACATCGCCGGTACCATCATCAAGCCTAAGCTTGGTCTGCGTCCGGAGCCCTTCGCTGAAGCGGCTTACCAGTTCTGGCTCGGTGGTGACTTCATCAAGAATGACGAGCCCCAGGGCAACCAGGTCTTCTGCCCTGCGAAGAAGGTTTACCCTCTCGTATATGACGCCATGAAGCGCGCACAGGATGAGACTGGCGAAGCCAAGCTCTTCTCTGCCAACATCACCGCTGATGACCACCACGAGATGTGTGCCCGTGCTGACTTCATCCTCGAGACCTTCGGTCCCGATGCTGACAAGGTTGCCTTCCTGGTAGACGGCTACGTTGGCGGTCCTGGTATGGTTACCACTGCTCGTCGTAACTACGCCGGTCAGTACCTCCACTACCATCGTGCCGGTCACGGTGCAGTAACCTCACCTTCTTCAGTACGTGGCTACACCGCCTTCGTTCTGGCCAAGATGTCTCGTCTGCAGGGTGCTTCCGGTATCCATGTGGGCACCATGGGCTTCGGTAAGATGGAAGGTGGCGCGGACGACCGCAACATCGCTTACATGATCGAGCGTGACAGTGCTGACGGTCCTTTCTATCACCAGGAGTGGCACGGCATGAAGCCCACCACCCCAATCATCTCCGGTGGCATGAACGCTCTGCGTCTCCCAGGTTTCTTCGAAAACCTCGGTCACGGCAACGTCATCAACACCTCAGGTGGTGGTTCATACGGTCACATCGATTCACCAGCCGCTGGTGCAACCTCACTCCGTCAGTCATACGAGTGCTGGAAGCAGGGTGCAGACCCCATCGAGTTCGCGAAAGAGCACAAAGAGTTCGCTCGCGCATTCGAGTCATTCCCGGGCGATGCCGACAAGATCTTCCCAGGCTGGCGCGAGAAGCTGGGCGTGCATAAGTAAGCACACCACAGCATCAAGCAGTACAAAAGGAGCCCCGCGAAAGCGGGGCTTTTTTGTTGTTCGCTATATTTCAGCTTCAAATCACATCAACCATAACTCTTTACTTATCCGACTAATCAGTAATTATGACTTCTATTTATACATGCCCTCAGTATACTTGTCGGCTATTCAAGTATTAGATCTGTCTGGAGCGGATGATGAGCGAGATCGATATCGAGCAGTACAAGATTACCGAAGAGCCCTTTTACCAGGCGCAGGAGGATGAGGTTGAGCTCTATCAGGCAGCCTATGAGTCACGCCTGCCGATGATGGTTAAGGGTCCGACCGGTTGTGGTAAGTCTCGCTTTATCGAGCACATGGCGTGGAAGCTCGGCAAACCACTGATCACCGTGGCTTGTAATGAGGATATGACCGCTTCTGATCTGGTTGGTCGATATCTGCTTGATGCTGGCGGCACCCGCTGGCTCGACGGCCCGCTGACCATCGCTGCCCGTATCGGTGCGATCTGTTATCTCGATGAGGTAGTTGAGGCGCGTCAGGACACCACCGTGGTGATCCATCCGTTGACCGACCACCGCCGCACCCTGCCGCTCGACAAGAAGGGTGAACAGGTCACTGCACATGATCATTTCCAGCTGGTTATCTCCTACAACCCCGGTTATCAGAGCCTGATGAAGGATCTGAAGCAGTCGACCAAGCAGCGTTTTGTTGGTCTCGACTTCGACTATGCGCCTTCGCAGGTTGAGGCCGATATCGTCGCCAAGGAGGCGGGTATCGATACTGAGACCGCTATGAAGCTGGTGAAGATTGGTGAGACCGCCCGTAACCTGAAGGGTCACGGCCTCGACGAGGGTATCTCTACCCGCCTGCTGGTCTACGCGGCCAATTTGATGAACAAGGGCATCGCGCCGAACAAGGCGTGCCGCATGGCACTGGTTCGCCCGATTACCGATGATGCCGATATTCGCGGCACCCTCGACCACGCTATCGACGCCATCTTTGCCTGATCCCGCTTCGGCGGTGATCGCGCAGCATATATTTAAGGTGATGATGTGAGTCTCAACGAAGAGGCGCTACACGCCTACCGCGAGCAGCTCAACTGCGGCTTCAAAGATCTCGACGAGTTCTTCTCCCCCTGTATGGAGGAGGCCGAGGCGCTGCTCTCGCCCCAGGGGATTAAAGACTACCTCGATGGTGCCTCGCTGATCTGCATGATTGGCCGTGGTGCCGGTCCGGTGCTCAGTTATCTGGAGGAGATGCCAGAGATTGCCCAGCGCCTGGGGGAGGAGTCACTGAGCCTCATCTCACAGACGGTGTGGAAGATGTCTCGCACCCCTAACGGCGCCTCGATTCCCCCATTCCTGCAGACTCTGGGTGAGGCGGCTCGCCGCCTAGGAAGCCTGGAGCTGTTACAGGGCTATATCGATCTGATTTTCGACTTTATGGAGCGCACCACGGGTTCCATTCATGGTCACCACGCCACTATCCCCAGCCCTGGGCTGCCAGATTTCCTTAATCAGGTACCGACCCTGTTCAATGCCCTGAGCTGTGAGGGGGTTCGCAACTGGGTGGAGTATGGCATTCGCAACTACAGCCAGCACCCGGAGCGCCAGAAGGACTACTTCACCCTGCAGTCGGCCGACTCCAAGGCGGTGATGCAGCGTGAGCGTCACGGCACCCTGTTCATGGACAGTGAGCGTAGTTTGGACCTCTACCTGCGTTGCCTGTGGGATGACTCGGATCAGCTGGTGCCCTACTCCTCGGCCTTCGATGAGCTGCGCAAGCCGCGTCCCTACTATGATGGTTACGGCATTCGTGTGCCCGATGTCTACGATGATCGCAATGGCGTAAGAGCCATCGACCGTTACCGTATTTTGTTGGCCCATATCGCCGGTCACCGCAAGTGGACCGAGGCCATCGTCGCCGACAATTTCAGCCCCTTCCAGCGCGAAGCGATTGAGCATCTGGAAGATGCCCGTATCGACCGCCTGATGATGCAACAATACCCTGGCCTCAAGCCGATTTTGCTGGCACTGCATCCGCGCCCTGAAGAGCACGCCTGCAATAACGAGAAGGAGTCTTGCATCCGTCACCGTCTGGCGATGCTCTCCTATGCCGCGCTTGATCCGGATCACGGCTATGAGAATTCAGACCTGCTGGAGTTCCTCGCTCGCTTTAACGAGATGATGGCCAGCGGCGAACACTCCACCAGGTCGGTATCGAGTATTGCGATCTCTTTTATCGCCCGTACTCGCCGTCAGGAGGACCAGCTCCCCAATATCCATTTCAAAGATACCGAGGTCGACTATCGCGACGATAACCGCCACATGTGGCGCTTTATCGAGGAGAGCGATGACGAGGAGATGTTTGAGGATGCGGCGAAGCGTCAGGTCTCCGATGAGGAGCAGGAGGGGCTGCCTCCACGCCACTATAAAGAGTGGGACTACAACACCAAGACCTACCGCCCCGACTGGGTCAGTCTCTACGAGACGCTGCACCCCGCTGGCGACTCGGGCAAGATCGACCGCCTGCTGGCCAAGCACGATGCCCTGGCCAAGCAGCTCAAACGCATTCTCGATCTGCTCAAGCCACAACAGATGGTGCGCATCCGCTATCAGGAAGAGGGCAGCGAACTCGACCTCGATGTCGCGATCCGCTCACTGATCGACTTCAAGGCGGGTACACAGCCCGACCCACGCATCAACATGAGCCACAAACATGATGGTCGTGATATCGCTGTACTGCTGCTGCTCGACCTCTCCGCTTCACTGGCCGATATCCCTGATGGGTGTGAGCAGAGCATTCTAGAATTGAGCCAGGAGGCGGTTTCGCTGCTCGGCATGGCGATTGAGGGATTGGGTGATGACTTCGCCATCGCCGGTTTCTCCTCCAACTCGCGCCACGAGGTCCACTACCAGCATATCAAGGGCTTTTCCGAACACTGGGACGATGGGGTCAAGGCACGTCTGGCGGCGATGGAGGCGGGCTACTCAACCCGTATGGGTGGAGCACTGCGCCACGCCGCCCACTATCTCGGCGCACGACAGGCGGACAAAAAGCTGCTGTTGGTACTGACCGATGGCGAGCCCTCAGATATCGATGTCAGCGATCCACAGCTGCTGATTCATGATGCCGCCAAGGCGGTCAGTGAGCTCGATCAGGACGGTATCTACACCTACTGCATCAACCTCGACCCGCATGCAGATGAGTATGTGCAGGATATCTTCGGTAAGCAGTACACCGTTATCGACAAGGTTGAGCGCCTGCCCGAGAAGCTGCCGAAGCTCTTCATGTCGCTGACCAAATAACGACCCTCAGCCCTCCGGGGGCTGCGTGGTTAGTCTTCGTCGAGCTGCAGTGATAGGCGCGCCAGCTTCGCCTTGATGCGGTGTGAAAGCTTGGCGTACTCACCCTTGCAGAGCAGCTCTCTGGCACCATCTACATCTCCACCATCGACCAGCCGTACGACGTTGCCGGCGCTCGTATGGAAATGGGTGTGGGTATCTTTCAGATCGACAAACTTATGCAGCTCACCGTATTTAACGCCACCGGGCCCGTAGATCCACTTACCCAGCACACACTGATCATCCTTACAGATCACTTCGGCATTGAGCTGTTCCTCGCTGGTACCAGCTATATAGGCCTCGAGTCGGATCTTCCAGCGCACATGCGCCTCAATTGCTTCGAGAAAGTTGAGCTGTTCACTCTCACCACAGGCGACACCCTCGCCCGCGCCACGCCCTCTATTCAACATACCCCCTCCCCTGCCTCAATCAGCAACCAGTTATGAGCACTACTGAGGCATCCTAGCCCACAGATGCCAATACATCCACTAATTGTAAGGATATAGATGCGAGAGATCACGCCACAACCCACTGGCACTCTCAAGGGATAGACATGAAGGGACGGTGCGTTAGCTCATGCGACAAAGCGGACATATCACACTCGACTCTTCACCCTGGTCACGACTCGGTCGAAACCGCAGGGGACGAGGTTTCGCAGTAGAGTTTGAAGGTGTTGCGCCCACCATTTTTCGCCTGATAGAGCGCCTCATCGGCCTGCCGCTGCAGCTCCTCGATATCGGTGCTGCAGCTGGGATAACAGCTGATCCCGATACTCGCGCCGATATTAATGGTGTGCCCCTCAATCACCTGCGGCTGTGAGATCTGCTCGATCAGGCGCTGCGCCGGGACTTGCAGCTCCTCGGTGATCTCCTCCCCGTTGAGTATGACGGCAAATTCGTCACCACCGAGACGCGCCACGGTATCAACCTCACGAAAGCAGTCGAGCATGATCTGGGCTACCTGCTGCAACAATGCATCCCCGACTGGATGGCCATAGGTGTCGTTGACCGGTTTGAAGCGGTCGAGATCGATCAGCATCAGCACCATATCCTGCTTATAGCGGTTGGCCAGTGCGATCGACTCCATGAGCCGGCTATTGAAACGGTTGCGATTGGCCAGCCCGGTGAGCGGATCGCTCATCGCCATGCGCTTGATCTCCTCCTCCGCCCGCTTGCGCTCGGTGATATCGCGCATAACCGCCATAACCTTCAACGCCTTGCCCATCCGCATGCTGCTGAGCGTAATCTCAGCGGCGAAGGTTTCACCATTGCGACGTTGCGCGGTCTGTTCAACCGTTGTGTTCACGTCACGCGTCGCATACCCCTCAGCGAAACGATTCATATAACCGGCATGCGTCTCTCGCATCTCCTCCGGCATCAGTAGCGAGACGCTCTTGCCGATCACCTCATGTGCCTTGTAACCGAAGATATCCTCGGCACCGGGGTTGAAGGTCTCGATTATCCCTTCGGCACTACTGGTGATGATCGCATCACGCACCGAGTTAAGGATCGCCGACACCTGCTGTTCATCTTTCTCGGCACGCGCCACCGCCTGCTCCGCCGTCTCACGTGCTGCCGCCAGCCCCTCAGCCAGTGCGAGCGCTTTGGTAGTCTGATCCTCGGACTTTTCGCGCAGTCGATGGATATTCTCCAGCTGCGCATTCATCTCCTGATTGGCAGCCTCCAACTCATCCTCGGCCTGTTTTCGCTCAACCATGTTGCGCTTGAAGACCCGCACCGCCTGCGCCATCTCACCCAGCTCGTTATCCCGGTAGTGAAGTGCGATCTCGATATCGAGATCGTTCTTGGCCAGCTGCGTCATACTTCGGGTTAGCCTGAGCAGCGGTCCGATAACCCGCGCCTGCATCAGCCAGAAGGCAAACAGCGCCACCAACAACATCGAGATTATGACGCCCCAGGTACCGACTGAGAGGGTTCTCGTCACGACCAAGAGTGCCTCACTGACTCTGCTGGAGCTGCGTTCAACCTGCAGCGAGATCTCTCGATCCAGCGCCTGCAATCCGCGGAGTGCAGGCTTATCATCAATCTTGACTCGCCGATCGATCTCGTCGACATCAACGTCTTCGATAAAAAGCTTACTGATGTGCTGAAGCTGGCCGCTGTACTCCGTCAGCATCGCCGTAATATCCTGCAGGGCAACCTCCTCAGCACGGTTGGTTGGCTGCTGGCGATACCGCTCAATCGACTGCAGTGCCATCTGCAGATGACGACGCGCCTGGTTGAGCAGCTCCGCCTCACTGCGCAACAGGTAGTTCTTGTAGTAGTGGATGAAACCGCCGTAGCCAATCGCAGCACGAATATCTGCCACGATGCGCCCCTTGCTGAGCAAGGCATCGGCCATATCGTTCGTTTTAAGCACCTGCCCCAGCGTCTGCATACCACGTAGCGCCGGCTGATCATTGATGCGCACGGCACGGTCGATCTCACCGGTGGTGCGTTCGTTGTCAATCATTGCGGCTGCCATGTGCAACTGCTCATCGTATTGAGCAACAACGTTCCTGATATCCTCCAGCGCAACCTCCTCGGCGGTGGAGCTCGTGAGCGCTGAGAACTGTTTGAGTATTGCCCGCACCGCACCAATATCGGTATGCACCTCTTCGCGGTAGTGGTGATCGTGTCGCAGCACATAGTTCTTGAAGTTGTGAATCATGCCGCCGTAACCGATCGCAGCACGCAACGAACTCTCCAGTCGCGCCTTCTCCGAGCGGTCGGTCTGATAGTGCTGCCAGGTAGTATCGATCAGCGTAATATTACGATTCAGGTAGACATTCGTCAGGGCGAGCACGCCGCAGAGCGTGGCGATCAGTACGGCAAAAAGCCAGCTGACAGTTTTTAGTTTTATATTATTGAACATTGAGTGTGATCCAGGATTATTTAATCACCGTTCCCTGGCACATACCCTAAAGAATAGACAGAATCGATAACACATCCAACCTATATATAGCGAGTAACAATTGATCTTGCCAAATTTAGAATGAGACTTGATGAAAAAAACGTCAGCGCATCGTCTCACGTCACCGCGATGCGAAACTACGCCACGGCTACCACCCCCATGCTCTCTACTGGAGCAGCCGTGATATCCAGTGGTTGCGCTTCGAGCAGCTCTGCAAGATCGGCATCAAGCCGGGCAGTCGCCTGCTCGATGTAGGCTGTGGATTTGGCGACCTGCTGGAGTTTCTGGATGAACGTGGAATTCAGTACGGCGACTACCAAGGTCTCGATCTCTCTCCCGACCTGCTCGAAACCGCTCGCGAACGTCATCGTGAGGCCAACTTCTTCGAGGGAGATCTGTTCGATCTCGATCCACACTCTGGCCAGTTCGACTACGCCCTCCTCTCGGGCTCACTCAACGAGATGCTCGGTGATGATGGGAGCTACGCCCGGCAGACCATCACACGCATGTTCGATGCTAGCCGCCGCGGCATCGCGCTCAACCTGCTCGACGCCACCCACCTCCAGACCGGTAGCCGACCCGACCTGCAAAGCTTCGATCCCGAACAGATGGCCACCTGGTGCCGGGACCTCACCCCAGAGACCACCCAGATTCGTGGCTATCTCGATAACGATTTCACCCTGCTGCTACAACGCAAGCCATAACAAATCCACGGCGCAGACCATAATTAAATGTAATGCGTACGAGATACCCCTCTACCACCGTAAAAGGTATCCTATGCAGTCCTAAATTAACCAGACAACAGAGCTTTAGAACCATGAGCCAGATACCAGAGACCCTCTTCGAGTCAGAGATCAACAGCCTTGAGCTGATCCACCGCGGCAAGGTACGTGACATCTACGCCATAGATGACGCTCACATGCTGATCGTCACCACCGATCGCCTCTCCGCTTTCGACGTCATCCTCCCCGACCCAATCCCAGGTAAGGGCGTCGTATTGAACGCCGTCTCCAACTTCTGGTTTGAGCGCATGGCCGACACCATTCCCAACCAGCTCTCCGATATGACTCTGGAACAGGCGTTGCCTGATGCGGCCGAGCGTGCACCCGTCGTGGGCCGTGCGATCGTGGTTAAACGCCTCAAGGCGCTGCCAGTTGAAGCAATCGTACGCGGTTACCTGATCGGCTCCGGCTGGAAGGACTACCAGCGCAGCGGTGGTGTCTGCGGCATCCAGCTCCCCGAGGGACTGCAGATGGCCGATCAGCTTCCCGAGGTGATCTACACCCCATCCACCAAGGCCGATGTGGGCGATCACGATGAGAATATCGACTTCGACTCTACCGTTGATCTGCTCGGTCGCGAGATGGCCGAGCAGGTACGCGATGTCAGCCTCAAGCTCTATACCGAGGCAGCCAAGTTTGCGCGTGAGCGCGGCATCATCATTGCCGACACCAAGTTCGAGTTTGGTCTCGATGGCGACGGTACTCTGACCCTGATCGACGAGGCGCTCACTCCCGACTCGTCACGCTTCTGGCCCGCCGATAGCTACCAGCCCGGCAGCAGCCCAGAGAGCTTCGACAAGCAGTATGTACGCGACTATCTTGAGACCCTCGACTGGGATAAAACAGCACCCGGTCCGAGCCTGCCCAACGAGGTTCTTCAGCGTACCGCTGATAAGTATCGTGAGGCGCAGGAGCGCATCACCAAGTAACACCAACCAAGCAACATTTCGAAGCCGACAGGGACGTCTGCGCTTCACACCTACCCCCTCTCCAGCCAGTAAGTCCTGCTCCACGATCGGACCAAACATCGCTGGATCAACACCCCGCTATCACCTACCATTGGGTACTTTATTCAATTGCATTGGTATCCACTCATGCCCCCCAGAAATCAACGTTTTAGTTGTCGATAACAAGGAGTATCTCGACCACATCACCACCATCCTCAACAAGGAGTTCCACATCAAGGAGATCATCCACTGTGACAACAGCAAGGATGCGATGGCGGTGATCGACTCCGACAAACATCTCGGCTTCATCTTTGCCGACTGGGAGCTGAGTGGATCGAAGTTTATCGATCCCGTACGTGCCGACCGTGAGAACCACCACACACCACTGGTCATCATGGCAGAGAACGACTCCGATGCCGTGATCGGTAACGCCATGCGACATGGCGCCTCGACCCACATCGGCAAGCCATTTCTTGAGCAGGCACTGGTCACCCGTATTCACCGCATCACCTCAATGCAGGAGCGTCGGCTGATGCGCCGCCTCCACCCCGATGTCGCCTACGATCTGAACATTGATACCGGCAGCGGCGAGTCAGCCACCGTCAAACTGGTCGATATCTCACTGCACTGCTGCCTGACCCGCGCCGCGATTGAGCTGACCCGTGAGCTGCAGATCTTTGAGACCTATCGCGCCAGGATGGATATCGAGGGTTACCACTTTGAGTTCAATTGCCAGCTACACCGTATTGAGAGTGATCCCAATTCACCTCCACCGGTTAGCACCGTGCTGTTTCAGTTTGTCTTTACCGAGCTGACTGATGAGACCTCGCAGAAACTCGCACAACTGATGGATGAGTTCGACAGTCGCTGGCAGTAGCGGGCATCGAACCGCTGTAGCATACGATTGTCATACTCGGTAGAAGATCTAGTATTAGGCCATACCACACAACATAGGGAATAGAACAATGAACAGAGACGTATCAATCACCACAGTCTTTAGCAGATGGCTGCTCTCAATCCTCCTCAGCATCAGTTTTGTTGCGGTACAGCCTGCACTCGCCAGCTCCGCTACTGAGATCGACATTGAGGTCGATGCAGCACTGAAACGTTTCGAAAAAGAGGTGATTGGTGGCGGTGAATTCCTCAAGCGTGCCAAGGGCGTGCTGGTCTTCCCCAGCGTGATCAAGGCGGGTCTTGGTATCGGTGGCGAATATGGTGAAGGTGCACTACGCATCGGCGGAAAATCCAAGGCCTATTACAACACTGCAGCGGCTTCAATCGGCTTTCAGTTTGGTGCTCAACAGAAGACTGTCGTCATTGTTTTTCTCACCGACAAGGCGCTAAGTGATTTCCAGAGTAGCGATGGTTGGAAAGCGGGTGTCGACGGCTCAGTAGCGCTGATTGAGTGGGGTGCGGCAGAGGATATCAACTCAGTCGATATCAAAGATTCGATTGTCGGCTTTGTCTTCAGCAATAAGGGGCTGATGTACAACCTGACCATCGAGGGCTCCAAGTTCACCAAACTCGATAAGTAACAGGATTTAGAGATGACATCAGGCGAGAACAAACTAGACGCGATTGTCGCCGAGGCACGGCGCAACAGTGAGGCGCGTGAGCGTGACTATCGGGAACGGTCGTTAAAGCTCTACCCCTGGATCTGTGGTCGTTGCAGCCGTGAGTTTACCCGCGAGAACCTCTCCGAGCTGACAGTTCATCACCGCGATCACAACCACGACAACAATCCGAACGATGGCAGCAACTGGGAGCTACTCTGCCTCTACTGTCACGACAATGAACACCAGCGCTATCTCGATCACGATGCAGGTGCCAGCGGTGACAGTGATGGCAACAGTGATGCCGCCACCCACAACCCCTTCGCCGATCTGAAATCGCTACTCAAGAAGGAGTAGCAACCGGGGAGTCGCTATTTTTGCGGAAGCATGTTTTGGGCATCCAAGCCCAAGCAAGCGGCAAATACTTAACGCGACCGTTTATGCCTACGGCGCCCCG
>NZ_MPRL01000028.1:0-28369 GCF_002020875.1 Solemya pervernicosa gill symbiont
CTTCTTCGTCGTTCGCTCGCGCTCTCAACTACGAATATGCAGACGGCGTCGACTATTGAGGACTAACCGCCCTCACTTCGCTCTCCATGGCGGTCAGCGTCGGCGGGGGTTTTCTCCAGACGTAACAGGCCGTCATCGAGACGGGCCAGATGCTCCTCGCTCTCCTCTTTGAACAGCCGTTGCAGATCGGGATCATCGATCATGTGACGTCCATCGTGATTAGTATTCGTTCCATCATCACGCCATCGCCTTGAGGCTTACTGCCGCCTCGTTCAGTCTCTCCACGCCCTCCTTGGTCTGGCTGATGCCAGCTGCTGTCTCCTTGGCACCGGCAGCGATATTGTTGGTCGCTTCAACCACCTGGCCGAAGGCGGTGGATTGCTGCCGGGTGTTGAGCATCACCTGCTGAGCATTTTCGTTGACGCTGGCCGCCATGCCGGAAAGGCTGTCAAACAGTTCGGCCACCTTACTGGCCAGCTGCGTCACTTCGGTGACGGTGCTGGCACCCTCGGCGGTCATCATCACGGAGGCGTTGGTGGTTTTCTGGATCTCCGCTACCAGTAGGGAGGTCTGTTCCGCCGATTTCTTACTTTCGATGGCGAGCTTGCGTACCTCGCCCGCTACCACGGCAAAGCCCTTGCCGTGTTCACCGGCACGTGCTGCCTCCACTGCAGCATTGAGCGCCAGCATATTGATCTCTGCCGACAGATCCTTGACCAGGGTGGCGATATTGCCGATCTGACCGGTCTGTTCGCCCAGGCGCAAAATCTGCTCGGCCATGGTGTCGATCCTCTTCTTGAGATCGTCCATCGCCACCACCGCCTGGCTGATGACATCGCTGCCCTCGGTTGTGGTTTCGCCAGCCTTTTCCGCCAACGTCGCAGCACTGGTAGCCTGCTCGGTCGACTGGCGTGCAGAGGCAAACAGCTCATCAATGGTTGACGAGGTCTGGTTGGCTGCACTGGCCTGTTGGCTGGCGGTTAGTTCATGCTCGGTAACGGTGGCAGCGATCTCGTTGGCTGAGGAGGAGAGTGAGAGAGCACTGTCGCGAATTTTTGAGATAACAGAGCGATTGATAAATATGAAAATCGCAATGCCGGTCAATACGGTACTCAACACCCCGCCAATAGTGATGATGTTGACGGAGTGAAGAGTGCTTTCCACCGACCTTTCTCTCTCTTGCAACAACCGGTTCTCTTCCACAACCATCTCGTCGATCTTGAAACGGATGCGATCCATAGCAACTTTACCCTTTCCTGAAAGCACCAGGGAAAAAGCCTCTTGCTCATTACCCCCCTCTTAAGCGCAATGGTTTGCGCCAGCTCATCGAGTTTTTGACCAGACAGGGCCTCAACCTCTGATAGCCTTGCCAATTGCGTTGGGTTATCACCGATCAGTTTCTTCAGTTCATCCGTTCTCTCTTCGATCTCTGTTAATGCTGCAACGTAGGGCTCCAGGAATTCGTCTTTCCCGGTATACATAAACCCTCGCTGACCTGTTTCTGCATCGATATGTAGTGACAATAGCCGCCTTAGTTTCGAGTCAACCACGTGGGTATGGTTAACCCAGCCGGAGGCTGTGGTGAGGGTTTCGATACCATTCCAGGCACCTAAGCCTACCGCGCAGACCAGTGCGATCATGATAGAGAGGCCAACCGGAACCACCACGCTCAATCAGGCAAATCGCCTCTCTCCGATGCTTGGTGAACTATGCTCTGTTCTTTCCATTACCGTGCTCCTTATTCAAATCATTTACGAAGTGCGTAAATCAAATCTAAAGACAATCTGTACGACACAAATTCTGGGTGCTTTCCGTGTTCGGAAATGACGCGAGTCCCGTTCCGATCGGTCTGTTTAGAGGCTTTCATCGACAACCCACTCCTCTCTCGCCAGCAGCGTGGGCAGGTCCAGCACAGTCAACATTGAGTCCGCGTAGGGAGCGGTACCGAGGATGGCCGTTCCATGCTACTCATGCAGCAGTGACGGGGGGGGCTACAAGACCTCTGACTGCAGATAGACAACATCATGTACTTCATCGACGGCAAGACCGACCGCCTGCTCGCCGATGCGACCAACCACGGCCCTGTTGCCACCATCGGCGGGTGGCAAGTTAAGCGCGGCGCGCGGGTCAATTAGCGTGAGTAGATCACCACGCAGACTCATAGCGCCCAGGATATGCGGCGGACAACAGGGGAGGGGGCTAACTCCTGCACGGCCGATAGTTCAATGCCAAAGTACTCTCCCCCCAGCTCAACCACCGCCAGACCCAATTGCGGAGAATTTTGGATTAGAAACTACAATTAATGTGGAAAGCTTTGGTGCAAACCGGGCTGCGATTCCAGAGAAGGATAAGGAAATCGAAGCTGAGAAATTTCAGCGTAATGAGCCATTGGATGAGGCGATAACCGATGCTACGAACATTAAAAGAAGAATCTCTGATCTTGAAAAATCTTTGGAGGTGGCAAGGAAACGCCTTAGCAATATTCCTGATCGTCAGCACGCAATTCGCTCACTACTCTGTGAGGAACTGGAGTTGGAAGAAGAGGATTTACCTTTCCTAGCCGAGCTCGTTGAGGTAAAGAGTGAAGAGGGAGCATGGCGAGGGGCAATCGAGCGAGCAGTTGGCACTATGCGTCTCAACATCTTGGTACCTGAGGAATACATGGATCGATCTCTCCGGTATATCAACGATCGAAACAATGGCCAGGATGTTCGTTTACGAGAGGTGAAAAAAGATGCTAAACCAGCTCGCTTCAGAGAAGACAGCTTCCTTTTTAAGCTCAACTTTAAAAAGCATGCTTACAGGGAGACGGTAAAATTTATTCTAGCAGCATATGATCGTCGATGCGTCGATACCCCTGAGGCACTCAAACACATCAATCACGGTCTGACGCGTGAAGGTCTGATGTCAGGTGGGCGTGGGTATTTCGAAAAACTTGACAGTACTCGGCTCGATCAGAATTGGATGACTGGCTTCACTAGCAATGATCGGATCCATGAACTGAGTCGGGATATCGAGGCGGAAAAGGAAAGGCTGGCCGTAGCCAGTACGACGCGGACTAAACTCAGTAATTTCATGAGAGAGCTAGAACAACAAAGCTTGATGTTGAGCGCATTCAAAACAATTGAATATCATAATATCGACCTTTCAATCGAGAACAAGCAGATTGCTGATTATCTGGCGTTGATAGAGGAAATGTCTTCCGAATCTTCTGACCTCAATGATGCCAAGTCACGATGGGATTTTTCACGAAAGAACTTTAAGCGTCAGCTAGAAAAGCACGAAGAGTTGGTACGGACACAGGATCGGTGCGAAAACATATTGTCAATCTTAGAGGTCGAACGGGAGCGAGTTATCAATGTGATCGGAGAGGGCATCTCAGATGACCAGCGAGAATTGATGCTAGAAGTGGTTCCGATTGGGGAGATTGTAGATAGTGAGACACTCAAGGTTATGGAGAATAATACGCGGGAGAAGTTACGTGACGACCATTCTAATCTTATCAAGCGTATCGGTGATATTGAAAAGAAACTCGTCTCGTTAATGAACCGTGCAAAGCAGGTCGATAATGGCCCGCTTTCAGAGGCGGGAGTAGATATCCCCGATATCCCTTCTTATCTTGATAGGCTGCAGGTTCTCGAGGAAGAGGATTTACCGGCAAAAGAGGTACGTTTTCTTGAGTACCTAAGAGAAACGACAGACCAGTCGGTGACCTAGCTGATTACCAGTATCGAAAACTCGTTGGAGACCATCATTGAGCGTATAGATGAACTCAACAACCTGATGCGGGGTGTCGACTATAAAGAAGGGCAATATCTTCAACTTCGGCCGCAGAGAAAAACGGGAGATCAATTCAGGGAACTGAGGGGGGCTTTGAGGATGCTGAATACTGCCAGACTGGAGATAGAACAAGATAAAGGCGATGCTCACTGTTGCCGAAGGGATCGTTGCAGCTTTGCGTCAATTCGGCCTATCGCCGCTATTCATTACGCCCAATAAGGAGATGTCTTTACTTCGCAAGAACTCGAATTCCGCAGTTGTCATTTTCAATAAAAATAAGCAGTCCAGGGCCGCAACGCTGACCTGGGAACAGATCGATCGAAAAGTTGCTGAGGCGAGGGTCTCGGTTCTGACGAAGCAATGATAGGGATCATACGATGGTTCTGAAAAGTCCAGACCGAATCCGAGATACCCTCAAGCGAAAATGGAAACAGCCAAAACGAAGAGAAGCTCTGCTCTTAAGTCATTCTGAGTGGCCATTGGAATTCCCAATCGGTACGCCAACTGGAAAGCAAATCGGCAGCGAACTTAATGCGGTCAAGCAACACATTGATACTTGGCGGGCTATATCCGTAGCTGGTCCAGGTGTCGTTGAGTGGAAAACGAAACAGTATAGACTCATGGATTCGCCTTTGGATGTTCCTGTCAAATGGCGGCTGAGCTCGTCCAAAGAAGTTATCGAGGCGACTGAAGATGAAAATGCGTGTGACCACCTTAGTATTTACGAAATAAAGACCGCTATGTACGACCTAGAAGATAGAGAAGCACGATTCTCTCCCTGTCGACAGTAGCGCTACAACCTGTGGCGTATCTGGGATGTGAGACATCACCGCACTCAATCGGACAGCATCACCTCCGCCCAATCAGGCAGTGGACTAACAAGAGGTTCAACAGTGCCGTCCGTAACGGAAAAAACAGGTATGAAGGGGCTCTCCGTGGAAGAATTGTCATAAACCTGTACGCGGTCACATAAGGGGATCGATATCTTGATATGTTTGAGCGTCCTTGGGATTCGACTATTCACCTTGTCATTCGGTACAAAATGTCCGCCTTCGGAAACGCGCTCGGCCACTCGCGCCCTATTCAATTCATCGGATTGCAGATGAACCACCACCATGATTACCTCATAACCCAGCGCCTTGGCCTGGGCCACAAAGTCAACTTTAGAGGGGTGGGAATAGACAGTTTCATAGCAAAAACTGTCCCCGCTCAGCAGTAGTTCGTTGCGCATCTGCTCGGCAATTTTGGCCGCATCATAGCTGTGCGCCTCAGGTGCGTCAGGATAGGCCATTCTGGCAAGGATGTCGGCGTTGATGAAGGGCAGGCCCAGCGGTTCCAGATAGTGCTTGTAGAACGTACTTTTTCCTGCTCCGTTGCCACCGACAAGCATCCAGAGTTGCTTTCTGGCGCTCAATCGGCGCTCTTAATGGGGGTAAAGACTCCGCCATGGAACGTTCCTGCTGTACGGACTCCGCCCTCATCGATCTGCTCCAGATAGCCTGGGTGCGTGGTGGATGCCTGGTAGCGAATCGAAGCAGTGGTCACTTTCTTAGGCAGCTCACCGATGCGGCGATCCGCCTCGACAGCAGCAAAGACTGCGTCGGGGTTAATAGGATGGGTGACTGTAGACTCCACATTCAGGCGAGCCAGTCCCGAACCAATCTTGAGCAAGGTATCGGGATCGACAAAAGCTGCGATCTGACGGCCCAGTGAGGCCCAGTATTCAACCTGCTCGGCTGCACTTCGATGATACCGAGTTCCAGCCACACTGGCGGCCTGCATCAGTTCATTTTGCAGACGGACGGGGGAAGCCGCTTTAGCCATGGTGCTGTTCCTCTCAGAGTTATAGCCTGCACCAAATGTAGCAGATTGCTACAGACTCGTCCATATGACGCCTACCGATTATTCTGCCGCCTCGATCAGCACGACTTGTCGAGAGGAATTAGTATCCGTTCGACAAAAAGCAGAGTCGGTTGCCGGAAACCTCACCTGAATCATCTTCTACGGACGTTGCGCTGGTGTCTTAGGTTACCTATTTTAGTGGATGTTGTGAAAATTTAGGGGTTATTGTGGAAATGTTTAGTACCTGTTGTGGACGACCAAAATGTAGGGTTAAAGGCAATATCTCTTCATGGGGGTAGTTTACATAATATACATTATGCGCAGTTATGGAATGATGGGAATTGGTCTGGAGCCCAGTCATGACGGCGTATGTAACCAAAGTTCTCGAAGATGCTTATGCGGGCAAAATGTCCTCTCTCCGAGAGATCCAGTTTCGCACCACCGGCCTGACAAACGAACAGGCAGCAGATTTCTGTTTCGTAACACCTCGAACTTGGCGTCGATGGCGAGCAGAAATGAACCCAAATCCGTTAGCCCTTCGACTGCTGTCGATCCTCGGCGGTTACGTCCCGTGGACAGGCTGGGAACGATGGGAAGTTCGCAACGGTTACATGTTCCCACCTGGTTACGAAAAGCATGGCGTTCTACCTGGTCACATTCTTGCGATTCCATTCGCCCAGCAGCTCATCACGAGCTATCAGAGGCAGCTCGAGGAACAAGGAGAAGATTCTCCCGATTTGGCAAAAATCGTTCTGTTCAAATCCGTGATATAAGCGTCAGCGAATATAAGCAAAACCTGTACGGGTACTCTGTAATACCCGTACAAAGTCTCACAGGTGAGAATATTTGGGGGATTTGCCATGGATGAAACCCTCATTTCGACCAAGTACAACTTAGGCATTTTGCAGGCCTGTCAGGGAGCAGCTAAGACCCCTGAATGGGGACTGAGAGCATTTTCAACATGGTGCCAAGCACAGATGAAGAGGGATTCTAAAACAGCCCAAGTAGACCGCTCTTTTTGCTCTGCTTATTCAGTAAATCCGCTATCTGCTGCTGTTTGGCACGTTGTGCGTAGTCGATGGCCTGCTGACGCCTGTTATCTCTTAATGAGTGATCAGCACCTTTGGTAAGGAGTATTTTAGCGATGTCTGTATGTCCATTTTCCGCAGCTAACATGAGCGCGGTTCTGCCGTCGTGGCTCTTTTGATCAACCGACGCACCTGCATCGATCAGTAGTTTTAAGATCTCGGGTTGGTTATGTTTCGCGGCAGCCATTACTGCCGACTGACCGGATGTGGTGACGCCATTTACACCTGACACAGACACCAGCTTATCCAGTAGCTGGCTTACCGTATCAACCCGGCCATTTATTACCGCACGATGTAACGGTGTCTCTGATTGATTATCGGCAATGTCAGCCCGAGCTCCGTTACTGAGCAGATGCGACACACATCCTTCACAGCCAGCCTCAACACCGTACCAAAGCGCTGTACGACCCAGCTGATCGACCTGATCGATCTCACGCCGAGTAAGATCTATCCTTTTAAATAGATGATCAGCCTTTTGCATGGCCAACAACATAAGTGCAGTTTTGCCTTCACCGTCTGCATTAGATACATCCGCTCCGGCATCAACTAACAGTTTTGCGCTCTTTAGGTCGTTCGCTTGTAGCGCCAGCAGTAATGCCGACTCGCCTTTGTGATTGAGTCGATGAATATTTGCTCCAGCCCTGAGAAGTTGCTGCACGGCATCTTGCTGTTTATTACCTGCAGCCAACATCAACGCCGTTGATCCGTTCTTCGCTGCGAGACCGATATCTGCACCAGCATCGATGATCAATTGTAAGATCCCCTGGTGGTCAGCCCAGGCTGCACGTGCCAGGGCCGTGTATCCATTGGGATCACGCTCATTGAGCTTAACGTCTTGTTTTAACAGCGCTTTGACCAACGCCTTGTCGCCACGCCAGGCTGCCACCATGAGTGGGCTCCAACCTTTATAAGCGTCCTGATTATTAAGTTTTTCTCCCCTTTGAATGGCATCAGCTACGATCTCACTCCGCTGTCTCTCAACACCGGTATTCCCTGGTTTGGCGCCATATTTTGTTAATAGCGCGATGATCTGCGTGCCGTTTGGGGCGCGTGATGCAAAGTCGATGGCGCTCTCACCCTCTCTATTTCGTATATTCGGGTCTACACCCGCCTCAAGAAGCATCATTGCAATGGCTTCACGGCCATATCGAACCGCCGACATTAAAGGTGAGTTACCGCTCCCATCTAGATGATATATATCATATTTTAGTGAAAGCAGTAGCTTGACCATCTCTTCATCACCGGCCTCGATAGCCAACGATATAGGGGTCTCATTATCCAGGTTGCTTTGATGAAGTTCGCTACCATTTCTAACAAGATCGGCAACTATTTGAGGATGTTTGCCCCTGATAGCCGATAGCAGCGCAGTCTCTCCGTGTAGATTAGGGCGATCAGCTACTCCACTATTGAGTAACATCCGCACCCTCTCCCGCTTACCTCTAGCCGCTGCCAGTCGAAGCGAATCTGGAGTGACAACCAGAACCTCATCCCCAATCCGCTTTAATCTCGCCTTAGCCTGCCGACTCCCCTGTGCTTTTGCTTTTTCATACCAGTAACGCGCCTGCTCCAGGTCAATCTCACCACCCTGCCCCTGCTCAAAGATCAGACCGAGGTTGTACTGCGCCTTAACGTACCCCTGATCTGCGGAGGCCTGCATCCACTTGAAGGCAAGCGCCTGATCAAGCTCCACACCGCGCCCGGTCAGATAGAGTGATGCCAGTTGGTACTGTGCCTCTGCTGCACCCGTTTGGGCCAGCTGTTGATAGAGCTGAAAGGCACGTTGATAGTCATGAATTCTGACCGCTGCGCGCGCTTCACCAAGTCTCGCATCCGCAGCCTGAAGTGGCATCGAAACAAGCGTGCTGTAGATCAGCAGCAGAGTGGCTAGACGATTACGCTGTGCCATATTTCGTCTCGATATCAATACCGATCTGCTTCAGGAACGGTGTGGGCAAGATACCTCCGGCAAGCACAATAACGGCATCATTAGACTGCTCAATTAACTCACCCTGTTGCTCGATCTCGATCCGATCTTCAGTGATGCGCTTCACGTTGGAGCGAAATAGAACCTTTAAGTTTCCCGCCGCCTCGGCGGCCTGAACACGCTGCCGGTTCTTCTCCTTGGCACGATTAAAGGCTTCACTTCGGTAGGAGAGTGTCACCTCCGTGCCCTCCTCTTCGGCCAGCGATGCGGCGGCCTCCAGTGCGCTATCACCACCGCCAACCACCACCACCGACTGTCCACGGTATTGCTCTGCATCAACCAATCTGTAGACGACCTTGTTCTGTTCCTCACCCGGTACACCGAGTTTTCGTGGCGTACCACGGCGTCCAATCGCCAGCAGTAGGGTACGAGTACGGTAACTACGCTTATTACTTGTCACCTCGAAACCACCCTCAACCGAGGCCACCGCCTCTAATCGCTCTTCAAAATTGATCTGAAGTTCGTGCTTCTCAACGACACCGCTCCAGAACTCAAGCAGCCGCTCCTTGGTGGTCTCCTTAAACCTGGTTTTTCCCACCAGAGGAAGTTTTACCGGCGCCGTCATTACAACCTTGCCACGTGGGTAGTGGGCAACCGTCCCCCCAAGACTCTCCTGCTCCAGCGTTATAATTGACATTTTGCGCTCTTTTGCCACCAGGTTCGCTGCAATTCCCGCCGGACCCGCACCCACGACCAGCGCATCGATCCAATCCCCTTCCTTTTTTTGGGGAGATACCTTATATATCGATTCCATTGCCTGCCTCCCCTGCTCTGAGGCATTTCTAATCAACCCCATGCCACCCAGCTCACCAGCAATATAGATTCCAGGTACGTTGGTCTCGAATGACTCATCAATCTGCGGAATGTCGACACCCCGTTTTTCGGTACCAAACACCAGCGTTATAGCCTTCATTGGGCAGGCGCGAGCACAGGCACCATGACCGATGCAGTGTGAAGGCGAGATCAACTCGGCGCGTTTCTTGATCAGTCCCAGCACCAGATTCTCAGGACATGCGGTTACACAGGAGCCGCAACCGATGCACTTGGTGGTGTCTATCAGTGGGTGCAGTGATGCTGGTTCTGTCAAACCTGAAGAAATAGTCTCTCTTTTCGCGGCCAGTGCATGCCGCTCTTTCATAAAGGCCAGCACAATGTAGCTCAGCAAAATCACCAACATTGGTGAAAAATAGAGAATCTGTCCCATTTCAATATCCAAAATCATTCTCCGCCACGACTCACTCCACTCACTCACTCACTCACACCAACTATCAACTTTAACTATGACTCTTATCTAACTGATACTTCTAGCTAATAGATGCTTAAGGCATCAATTTCGATATTTTTCCTTCTCGCTATTTATCAATAACCGATCGATCAAACAGCAAATGTCGACCGGTTCACATTAACCACAATTCCCTGTTGTTATTTCTACGTTTTGGGATATTATTCCCATTATTGAAATTAGACAAGCTCCAGAGACGAGCTTTGCAATGGACAGTGAGAGAGAGCAATGGGCGCTACAACAACCGAACGACAGGGGTGGGGAGCAGTTTTCAGTGGACTGATAACGCTGAGTTTTGCTGCAGCCGTAGTCGTCGTCCTCTATCTCGGTTGGCGTGTCAGTGGTGAACGTCACATCATCGCCGAAGAGGGAACCGGATATACGCTCGGTATTGTCGGCGCCTCACTGATGGTTGCACTACTGCTCTACCCACTGCGGAAAAACGCACGTTTTATGCGCCATCTTGGTCCGGTCAGTTACTGGTTCAGGCTGCATATGCTGTTTGGTGTGGCCGGTCCGGTCTGCATCATCTTCCACGCCAACTTCAATCTCGGCTCACTCAACAGCCAGGTCGCACTCTTCTGCATGATCCTGGTGGCCTGCAGCGGGCTGATCGGGCGTTACTTCTACACCAAGATCCACTTCGGCCTCTATGGTCACAAGGCGACACTGGTTGAACTGCGCGAACGACTGGAGAAGAGCGAGAACCAGATCCTCACCAGTGTCGCCAACCAGCAGCAGATTCAACAGCTACTCGATCAGTTAGTTGAACGCTCACTCTCCGTCTCAACCCTGGGCGGTGGGATCTGGCGCATGCTGACTACCGATCGCGCCATTAGTCGACGACAACGGCTGTTGAAAAAGGAGATAAAAAGATCGATCAAGGCAGTCGCTGCCAAACAGGGCTGGAGTCGCCCGGAGCAGCGACAAAGAAGACGAGAGAGTATTCGCGAGACAACCGCTTTCTTCCACACTGCACGCAAAGTCGTGCAGTTAAACGTTTTTGAACGCCTATTCGCCCTCTGGCACCTCTTCCACCTCCCCTTCTTCCTGATGATGGTCGTGGCCGGCATCGTCCATATCGTCGCAGTGCACATGTACTGATGAGCAATATGCCCAACAACATTGGCGAGATTTTTCTGTTTGCACTGTTGCTGCTCGGCTCCAGTCCGCTATGGGCCGCCTCGTTCGAAACCCTGTTGATGCCGGGCAAGGTGATCGAGGGACACGCCAAGTATGAGGAGCAGTGTGAACGCTGCCACGCCAACTTCAGCAAGGATGAACAGCGCACGCTCTGTCTCGACTGCCACGAGAAGGTGGCGGCCGACATCAACAAAGATGAGGGATACCACGGTCTCGATAGCGCGGTAGGCGAAACCGCCTGCCGCAGTTGCCATACCGATCACAAGGGGCGTGACAAAAAGATCGTACACCTCGATCCACACGGTTTTGATCACGACCTGACCGACTACAAACTCGAAAAGCGTCACCAACAGGTCGCCTGTATCGCCTGTCACCCCAAAGATCGCAAACACCGCGACACGCCTCAGCTCTGTATCGACTGCCATAAAAGCGACGACCCACATCGCGGTAATCTGGGCAAGAAGTGTAACGACTGTCACTCAACTACAGGCTGGCAGAAGAATCGTTTTGACCACGACAAAAGTGACTTCAAGCTCAAGGGCGCACATAAGAAGGCGAGCTGTAACAGCTGCCACATCGATCAACGCTATAAAAAGACACCCAAGCAGTGCATCGCCTGCCACCAGATCAACGACATCCATCTGGGTGGTTTTGGGGAAAAGTGTGAGAGCTGCCATAACAACGAGAAGTGGGAGAAGGGAGAGTTCAATCACGACAAAAAAACCGAATTCCCACTCCGTGGCGTGCACACCAAACTCGCCTGTAACAGCTGCCACAACAGCAAACTCAACCGGGCCGATAACAAGGGCAACCCGGGTAAAACCTGTATCGCCTGCCATCAGCAGCGTGATCGACACCGCGGCAGTTTTGGTGAGAAGTGCGACAAGTGCCACAACAACGAGAGCTGGAGCAAGACCAGGTTTGATCATCAACGCGACACCAAGTTCTCACTGGATGGAAAACATGGTGATCTAAGTTGTAGCAGTTGCCATCAGGCGGGGCTGTTTGAGAAGAAGCCAGAAAAGAGCTGCACCTCCTGTCACAAGGTTGATGATCCACACGGTGGCAAACTAGGTAAAGAGTGCCAGCAGTGCCACAACAGTGATAACTGGCGCAAGAAGATCGCCTTCGACCACGACCTGACCCGCTTTCCCCTGATCGGCCTGCACACCACCACCCCCTGTGGTGAGTGTCATCTCGACCGGAGTTATCAGCAGACCGAACGCGACTGTTACGCCTGTCATCAACAGGATGACAGCCACGAGGGACTGCTCGGTAAACAGTGCGCCAGTTGCCACAACCCCAACGACTGGAAGCTATGGCTCTTCGATCACGACACCCAGACCAAATACCGACTCGAGGGTTCGCATCGCGGCCTCAAGTGTGAGGCGTGTCATATCGATCCGGTCACCGAGCAGCGCGCAGAGCCACGTCGCTGCATCAGCTGTCATCGCGACGAGGATGCCCACTGGGGCACATTCGGCAAGCAGTGTGAGCAGTGTCACCTGCCGACTCAATTTGAAGAGATCGTTCTGCCGCGGCAGTAGCCGGGAGTGATTATGGATATCGGAATACAAAAACTGATTCGCCAACTATCGACCGAGTCACTTCACCACATACTGCTGATGGTGCTGATGCTACTGCTACTCGTCTTCCTCCCCTCCATTGCCGCCGCAGAGCGTTTTGACCACTTCACCACCGGCTTCCCACTCGAAGGAGCACACGCCTCGACCAACTGCACCAGTTGCCACATCGGCGGTGAGTTCAAAGGGGCTCCGACACGCTGTAGCAGCTGTCACTCCAGCGGCAGTCGGATCAAGGCTTCGAGCAAGGATGCACGCCATATCTCCACCAGCTCCAGCTGCGATGACTGTCACAGCAGCAGCGGCTGGTCTCCTGTGCGTCAGGTCGATCATCTCTCGGTTCTGGGTAGCTGCAGCAGCTGTCACAACGGCGGCAGCGCTGAAGGGAAAACGTTCAATCACGTCAGCAGCTCGAGTAACTGCAGCGATTGCCACTCCTCCACCGCCTGGAGCCCGGCCCGTTTTAACCATATCGACATCACTGCCACCTGTATCAGCTGTCACAACGGTGTGACTGCCGAGGGAAAATCGGTCAACCATGTTACCAGCGGCAATCAGTGCAACGACTGTCACTCCGACCGAGCCTGGAGCCCGGCAAGCTTCGACCACGCCAATATCACCGCCAGCTGCAGCAGCTGCCATAACGGAGTGACGGCTGAGGGCAAAGGGGTGCGTCACATGAGTACCACCAACGCCTGTGAGGAGTGTCACTCAAGCCGCGACTGGTCGCCTGTGATTCGCGTCGATCATCTGGCCGTGCTCGGTAGCTGCTCAAGCTGCCATAACGGCTCGACCGCCACGGGTAAAACCGCTAACCACATTACCAGTGGCAGCAGCTGCGATGACTGTCATTCGACCAACGCCTGGAGCCCGGCCAATTTCGATCACGATAACGCCACTGGCAGCTGCTCAAGCTGTCATAACGGCATTGCAGCCACCGGTAAAAACGTACGCCACATCGCTTCAACCAATAGCTGCGAGGATTGTCACAGCAACCGCAGCTGGTCGCCTGTAATCCGTATCGACCACCTGGCCGTGACCGGCAGCTGCTCAAGCTGTCACAACGGCTCCACTGCCGAGGGTAAACCAGCCAACCACATTGCCAGCGGTAGTGGTTGCGACGACTGTCACTCCACTAGCGCCTGGAGTCCGGCCGGATTCGACCACTCCAGCGTCTCATCCAACTGCATCAGCTGTCACAACGGCACCACGGCAACGGGCAAGAACACACGCCACATCGCCACCACCAATAGCTGTGAGGATTGCCACACCAATCGTAGCTGGTCGCCGGTGATTCGAGTTGACCACCTCTCAGTCACCGGCAGCTGTTCAAGCTGTCATAACGGCTCCACTGCCGCTGGCAAACCGGCCAACCATCTCAGCAGCGGTAACAGTTGCGACGACTGCCACAACACCAACGCCTGGACACCGGCGCTGTTTGATCACAATCAGGTCTCGCCCGGCACCTGCAGCAGTTGCCACAACGGGCTAACTGCGACCGGTAAACCGCTAACCCATCTACAGACCTCAGCACAGTGCGACATCTGCCACTCTATCCGTGCCTGGTTACCGGCGATTTTCAACCATGATGACGTCACCGGTAGCTGTGCCAGTTGTCATAACGGCACCTCAGCACCGGGCAAGCCGAGCAATCACTTTGTCACCAGTCAGGGCTGCGATAGCTGTCATCGCAATAGCAGCTGGACACCCACGACGTTCCGTCACAACTCAGCCGCCTACCCTGGCGACCACCGTGGCAACCTCAGCTGCACCAGTTGCCACCGCAGTAATAGCGAACAGGTCACCTGGTCGAGCGGCGCCTATAAACCCGACTGCGCTGGCTGCCACGCGGGTGACTATGAGCGTGATGAACACAAGAAGTATGAGAACCCCGACAGTTACTACTCGGTGAGTGAGCTACGCGACTGCTCGGGTAGCTGTCACGTCTATACCAACAGTTCGATGACAAGCATTAAAAAGCGGCGCTCGAGCGAACACCGCGTCAGCGATTCCGATTTTGACTAACAACATGGATAGAGAGTCGATCATGCCAAACCCAGTGAACATCGCTCGTACGATTGTGTTGGCGCTAATGCTGCTATTCACGGTAACGACTCAGGCGGCCAACAATGCGGCATTCGACCACTTCACTACAGGCTTTTCACTCGATGGCGCACATGCCACCACCAGCTGCACCAGCTGTCACCTCAATGGGGAGTTTAGATCGGCACCGACAACCTGCAGCGGTTGCCACGGCAGCACCGGCCGTGTGCAGGCCTCGGCCAAACACGCAAAACACTTTCCGACTAGCAGTCGCTGTGACAGTTGCCACAGCAGCAGCGGCTGGTCACCCGCGCGTGAGGTCGATCATCTGGCGGTGGTGGGCAACTGCACCAGCTGTCACAACGGTAGCAACGCAACCGGCAAATCAATCAACCACGTCAGCAGCTCCAGTAGCTGTAGTGACTGTCACTCCTCCACCGCCTGGACACCGGCCCGTTTCAATCATGTAGGCATTACCGCTTCCTGCCTCAGTTGTCATAACGGCGTTACCGCTGAGGGTAAATCAATCAACCATGTCAGTAGTGATAACAGCTGCAACGATTGTCACACCACTACCGCCTGGAGTCCGACCACCTTTGATCACACCGGTATTGAGGGGAACTGTACTAGCTGCCACAACGGCGTGATCACCGATGGAAAATCGAGCCGTCACATAGCCACCACCAATAGCTGTGAAACCTGCCACGCCACACGAGGCTGGTCGCCTGCGATTCGTGTCGACCACCTCGCTGTGCTCGGCACCTGCTCTAGCTGTCACAACAATTCAACGGCACTTGGTAAGCCAGCCAACCATATCGCCAGTAGCAACAGTTGCGACGACTGTCATACCAGCAGCGCCTGGACACCGGCCGACTTCGACCACAGCGTTATTACCAGCAGCTGTTCTAGCTGCCACAACGGCGTCTCGGCCACCGGCAAAACGACACAACACCTCTCTACCACCAGCGTCTGTGAGGAGTGTCACTCCAACCGCAGCTGGTCACCGGTAATCAAGGTTGAGCATCTGGCTGTGACCGGCACCTGCTCAAGCTGTCACAACAACGCTGCTGCTCTCGGTAAACCGGCCAACCATATTGCCAGTAGTAATAGCTGCGACGACTGCCACAGCAGCAGTGGATGGCTACCGGCTGATTTCGATCACGCCTCTATCTCAGGGAGCTGCAGTAGCTGTCACAACGGCATCTCGGCAACTGGGAAAACGGTGTTGCATCTGGCAACGAACAATAGCTGTGAGAGCTGCCACTCCAACCGCGACTGGTCACCCGCCATCAAGGTCGATCACCTGGCGGTGAACGGTAGCTGCTCGAGCTGCCACAACGACACCACCGCTCCCGGCAAGACAAACAACCATATCCCCAGTGGCAGCGTCTGCAGCGACTGCCATACCAGCAACGCCTGGAGCCCGGCCAATTTCGACCACTCCAATGCCTCGGGTAGCTGCTCGAGTTGTCACAACGGGAGTTCGGCAACGGGTAAAACCTCACAGCATATCGCCAGTAATAGCAGCTGTGAGTCGTGCCATAACAGCCGCAACTGGTCACCCGTGATTCGCGTTGATCATCTGGCCGTCAGCGGCACCTGTAGTAGCTGTCACAACGGCTCGACTGCGTTGGGCAAATCATCCAACCACATCCCAAGCAGTAGTAGTTGTAGCGATTGCCATTCAACAACGGCATGGTCCCCTGCGAACTTTGACCACTCAAACGCTTCTGGCACCTGTAGCAGCTGTCATAACGGCATCTCGGCAAGTGGAAAAACGAGCCAACACATCGCGACTACGAATGCCTGTGGCGAGTGCCACTCCAACCGTAGCTGGTCGCCTGTGATTCGAGTCGAACATCTGGCCGTCTCGGGAACCTGTAGTAGCTGCCATAACGGCTCGACCGCACTGGGTAAAACCGCCAACCACATCGTAAGCAGTAATAGCTGTGACGACTGCCACACCAGCACGGCATGGAGCCCGGCCAATTTCGATCACGACGCGGTGACCAGTAGCTGTTCCAGCTGTCACAACGGTAGCTCTGCCACCGGAAAGAACAGTGGTCACATCGGCTCCACCAGCAGCTGTCAGGATTGCCACTCCAACCGTAGCTGGTCACCGGTAATTCGTGTTGACCACCTGGCAGTACAGGGGAGCTGCTCGAGCTGTCACAACGGTGCCACGGCGCTGGGTAAACCGTCCAACCATATCGCCAGTGGTAATAGCTGCGACGACTGCCACACCAGTAACGCCTGGTCGCCAGCCAACTTAGATCACTCTGCCATTACCGCCAGCTGTTTGAGTTGCCACAACGGTGTCTCGGCGACGGGTAAGAGCACGCAGCACCTCAGCACCACCAACGTCTGTGAGGATTGTCACTCTAACCGTGGCTGGTCACCGGTGATCCGGGTTGAACATCTGGCGGTGACCGGTACCTGCTCCAGCTGTCATAACGGTGCCACAGCACTCGGTAAATCCTCGAACCACATCACAAGCGGCAATAATTGTAGCGACTGTCACTCCACCTCGGCATGGTCGCCCGCCAACTTCGACCACTCCAACGTCAGTGGCAGTTGCTCTAGCTGTCATAACGGAACCAGCGCCGAAGGGAAGACGCCACAACACATCACAACCACCAACGCCTGCGAGGAGTGTCACAGTAACCGCAGCTGGTCACCGGTGATTCGCGTCGAGCATCTGGCGGTGACCGGTACCTGCTCAAGCTGTCACAACGGCGCAACCGCACTGGGTAAAAGCTCAAACCATATACCGAGCAACAGCAGCTGCAGTGACTGTCACTCGACCACTGCGTGGAGCCCGGCCAACTTCGACCACTCCAGCGTGACCGCCAGCTGTTCAAGCTGTCATAACGGCGTCTCGGCAACTGGGAAAAATACCCAACACATCAGTTCGACAAATAGTTGCGCCGAGTGCCACGGCAACCGCAGCTGGTCACCGGTGATCCGTGTCGAACATCTGGCGGTACTTGGAACCTGTTCCAGTTGCCACAACGGTTCCACCGCCCTCGGCAAACCGTCCAACCACATTACGAGTGGTAACAGCTGTGACGACTGTCATACCAGCAGCGTCTGGTCTCCGGCCAATTTTGATCACAACAGTGTGACTGCCAGCTGCTCGAGCTGTCATAACGGTGTCTCGGCCACAGGTAAAAACGTACAACACATCTCGAGTACCAACAGTTGCGCAGAGTGTCACTCCAACCGCAGCTGGTCACCGGTGATCCGTGTTGAACATCTGGCCGTCACCGGTAGCTGTTCCAGCTGCCACAACGGCTCGACGGCACCAGGCAAACCTTCGAATCATATTGCTAGCGGTAACAGCTGTGATGACTGCCACACCAGTAGCGCATGGAGCCCGGCCAACTTCGATCATTCAACGGTCTCAGCGAGCTGCAGCAGCTGTCATAACGGTGTTTCAGCGACGGGTAAAAACGTTCAACACATTGCCACTACCAACAGCTGTGAGGAGTGTCACGGCAACCGTAGCTGGTCGCCAGTGATCCGCGTGGAGCATCTCGCCGTCGTTGGTAGCTGCTCAAGTTGTCACAACGGTTCTACAGCCCTCGGCAAACCGTCAAATCACATAACCAGTGGCAATAGCTGTGACGACTGCCATACCAGCAACGCCTGGAGTCCCGCCAACTTTGACCACTCGACAGTCTCTGCCAGCTGCAGTAGCTGTCATAACGGCGTGAGTGCAACCGGCAAATCGGTGCAACATATCGCCTCTACCAACAGCTGTGACGAGTGCCACGGTAATCGTAGCTGGTCGCCAGTTATCCGCGTCGAACATCTCGCCGTGGTGGGTAGCTGCTCAAGTTGTCACAACGGTTCCACGGCACTCGGTAAACCGTCTAACCATATTGTCAGTGGTAATAGCTGTGATGATTGCCACAGCAGCAACGCCTGGAGCCCTGCGAACTTCGATCACTCTGCAGTGACCGCTAGCTGTTCGAGTTGTCACAACGGTGTCTCAGCCACCGGGAAAACGGCGCAACACATCAGCTCGACCAACAGCTGCGACGAGTGCCACTCCAACCGTAGCTGGTCACCGGTGATTCGGGTTGAGCACTTGGCCGTACTCGGCACCTGCTCCAGTTGTCATAACGGCTCCACGGCGTTGGGTAAACCTTCCAACCACATTGCTAGCAGTAATAGTTGTGATGACTGCCATACCAGCAACGCTTGGTCACCGGCCAACTTTGATCACAGCAGTGTGAGCGCCAGCTGTTCAAGCTGTCATAACGGTGTTTCAGCAACCGGTAAGAACACTCAACACATCACGACCACTAACAGCTGTGATGAGTGTCACTCCAATCGCAGCTGGTCACCGGTAATTCGAGTTGAGCACTTGGCCGTACTCGGCACCTGCTCCAGTTGCCATAACGGATCCACCGCGTTGGGCAAACCCTCCAACCATATTACGAGTGGCAATAGCTGTGACGACTGCCACTCAACCAACGCATGGAGCCCGGCAAATTTCGACCACTCTACCGTTACAGCAAGTTGCTCGAGCTGCCATAACGGCGTCTCAGCAACCGGTAAGAACACCCAGCACATCAGCACTACCAATAGCTGTGAGGAGTGCCACAGCAACCGTAGCTGGTCGCCGGTGATTCGCGTTGAACACCTCTCTGTACTAGGCACCTGTTCAAGCTGTCACAACGGCTCTACGGCACTTGGCAAACCGGTCAATCACCTGCCCAGCGGCAATAGCTGTGATGACTGCCACAGCACCAACGGCTGGACACCGGCACTGTTTGATCACAATCAGGTCTCAGCTGGCACCTGTAGTAGCTGTCATAACGGAGTCACTTCAAGCGGAAAACCGCTGACCCATATCACCACCAGCGCCCAGTGTGATATCTGCCACACCATTCGAGCCTGGTTGCCGGCAACCTTCAGCCATGACGATGTCAGCGGAAGCTGTACCAGCTGTCATAACGGTGTTTCAGCACCGGGCAAACCCAGTAGTCACTTCATTACCAGCCAGAGCTGCGATAGTTGCCATCGCAATACGAGTTGGACACCGACCACCTTCCGTCACAGTTCAGCCGCCTACCCTGGCGACCATCGTGGCAACCTCAGCTGCAGCAGCTGCCACCGCTCCAATAGTGAACAGGTGACCTGGAGCAGCGGTGCCTATAAACCCGATTGCGCAGGCTGCCATGCGGGTGATTACGAGCGCGATGAGCACAAGAAGCATGAGAATCCCGATGGCTACTACTCAGTGAGCGAACTGCGCGACTGCAGTGGTAGTTGTCACGTCTACACCAATAGTTCGATGAGCACGATAAAAGAACGTGAGTCTGGCGAGCATCGCGTCAGCGACTCATCTTTCGATTAACCCATAACTGGATCGACCCATGTATATAACTATCCAACGCCTTAGAACACTACTCGCTGTAGCACTCCTACTTCCGCTGCTGCTGATCAACATCGGCAGCGCCGCTGCTGAGGTGCGGATGATTGAGGATATCCTGCCAACGGTCGAACAATCCTCCGTCACACTGCAGATCCGCTTCAGCACCGCGATGCAGTATCTCTCTCATGCACCCCATAGCCATGGCAAGGAGCTGCAGATCAGTCTGCGCCCGCGAGATATACGCATCGATAGCGATAACATGTTAATTGGCGAGGAGCAGGTCACCTGGGATTCGAGTCGCGATGTGCCACTGGACGAGGTACGTTACGAAGGACGCGGTCAGGATGACTACACTCTGATTGTCAGTTTCAGCCGCGTAACCGACTACGAGGTCAATCCTGATCCCGACATGCAGGGTCTGACGATCCGACTACCACGAGTGACATCAGCCACACCTAAGCCATCGACCAGCAAAGCAGCGACACTGGTTTCCCTCCCCTATGTGATCAACCTCGAGTCTTCACTCAAGCCAATCGATCTGGCAGATCACGCCAGCCTCAAACAGCACGCCAGGCGACAGGCCTATGTGGTCGATTTTGAACAGAATCAGCGTACCTGGTATCGCCTGCGCCTCGGCTTTTTTGCCACCCGTAGTGAGGCCAGCGAGATGCTCAAGCAGCTCACTGCCAATTATCCCAAGGCGTGGGTTGCCCGCGCCAGTCAGAGCGAGGTCGAGAAGAAGACGGAAACAGCCGCTGTGAAACCTGTCGCAACCCCCTTGGCCACCCGACCGCCTTTGCCGCTTGAGCGTATCGAATCGCTGATGGAGGAGGCTCGCAAGGCGATGTTGGGCAGCGACTACGGTCGTGCCATCCGTATCTATGCGCGTCTGATCGAACATAAAGAGAATCCAAAGGGACAGCAGGCACTGGAGTTGCTTGGAAGTGCGCGTGAGCGTAACGGACAGCTGGCTCAGGCCAAGGCAGCCTATGAGCAGTACCTCTCGCTCTATCCAGAGGGAGAGCCAGCTGAGCGTGTGCGACAGCGTCTAGCAGCACTGATCAGTGCCCCCGACCGCCCCAAGGAGAGCCTGCGTGCGGCCAAGGGAAAACGTACCATTGATGAGGCGCAGTGGACTCTGTTTGGTGGTTTCTCTCAATACTATCGACGTGACATCAACAGCATTGATGAGGAGGAGTCGACGGTTAACCAGTCCTCACTCTCCACCGACCTTGATGTCACCAGTCGCAGGCGCAGTCATGATAGCGAGTTCCGCACCCGTTTTACTGGTGGATATCTGCACGATTTCCTTAATGATGGTGAAGATAACGAGAGCCGTATCAGCTCTCTCTACGCTGAAGCCAGTCACAAACCATCCGGGCTTAGCGGTCGCGTTGGGCGTCAGACTCGCAGTAGTGGCGGTGTATTGGGACGTTTCGATGGTGGCCTGCTCAGCTATCAGGCCACCTCTTGGGGCAAGCTCAACATGGTTGCAGGCTTCCCGGTCGATCGTACCTCTGATCCCCTCACCACAGACCGCAATTTTGTCGGTGCGAGTATCGACCTTGGCACCTTCTTTAACGCCTGGGACTTCAGCCCCTTTATCATCGAGCAGCGTGTTGCCGACATTACCGATCGACGTGCCGTCGGTGCCGAGCTGCGCTACTTCCACCCTGAGCGTTCACTACTAGGACTGGTCGACTACGACATCTCCTACGACGAGCTCAACACCGTGATGCTGCTGGGCAACTGGAAGATCGGCTCCCACAGCAACATCAATCTCACACTCGACCACCGTCTCACGCCGATTCTTACCACTCGCAATGCAATTCAGGGACAGCTGGTCGAGGGTGTTGAACAGCTGCTCAGCAGCTTCACCGAGTCGGAGATTCGCCAATTGGCAGTTGATCGTACTGCACGTAGTAACACTGCAGTATTCGGTTTCTCCACGCCGATCTCAGAGCAGGTTCAGCTCAACGCCGACATCACCGCCACCAACCTACAGGGGACGCCCGCATCAGGCGGAGTTGAGGCGATACCGGGAACCGGTAACGAGTACTACTACAACATGCAGTTGATGGGCAGTAATCTGATCAAACAAGGCGATACGGCCGTACTCGGCCTACGCTTTGCCGACGGTAGCACCTCGAGTACCACCACGATGTTGCTCAACACCCGTTATCCAATCACCAGTAACTGGCGCCTCAATCCGCGTGTGAAACTGAGTTACCGCGACAATAAAAACGATGGCCGAACCCAGTGGACCCTCTCACCGGCGGTCCGTATGGACTACCGTTGGAAACGTCGTATTCACTTTGAACTGGAGGCGAGTGGTGACTGGTCGACCGAGCAGCTGGCTAGCGATACCACCAATACACACGGCTACTACCTGACGGCCGGCTATAGAATCGATTTCTAATAAAAAACAGCCCTGATGTCGACTAATCGTCACCGTCGAGTAGTTTTCTAATAGTCGATAACAGCAGCTGGTTATCGATCGGTTTTCGTACAAAGCCGTTGAGTGGGTTCTCTAGCCACTCGGGCGATTGAGGCTGTTCAGAGTTACCGCTGCACAGAATGAGTACCGGCAGATCTTCTCGTTGCTGACGTAGATCCTTGGCCAGCTCGACCCCGGTCATGCCCGGTATTGCATAGTCAGCAATGAGGAGATCGATATGCTTAAGCTGCTCACGTGCACTATCAACAATCTGCTTCTCTTCAGTGGTGACAACCACCTGATAGCCGATACTTTCCAGTAGCTCCGCAATAAAACCTGCAACGGAGTGATCATCGTTGACCAATAGTATTCGGGCTGGTGTAACGACTCCATCAACAATTGACTGGGTGGGCACACTGAGTTCTTCCGAGTCATTCACCGCTGACGCTGGGACCAACACCCTAAAGTCAGTTCCACCCTCGGGTTTCGTATTGACCAGAATATGTCCGCCATATTCGTGCACGATGCCATGCACCATAGAGAGCCCCATGCCACTCCCCTTACCCACCTCCTTGGTGGTAAAAAAGGGGTCGAAAACACGCATTAAATTTTCAGGATCAATACCACTACCACTATCACTAACGGAGAGCTCCACATAGTCACCAGAAACACCACTCTGGCAAGAGGCACAACTATCATTAACAATTGTTGTTAAGTTGAGTTTTACATCAATACAGCCACTCTCTGCGATCGCATCTCGGGCATTGATACAGAGGTTCATAATCACCTGATGGAATTGAATCGGATCAAAGTTAATCGGTGGAAGATCCTCATCAAGGCTAAGCGCGATAGTAATATTGCTAGGGATTGTCGATCGCAGTAGCGATATCGCCTCTTTGACCAACGGCGCCGCTGGCAGAGACCTTGGCTCACTTGTACCAGCACGACTGAATGCCAGCATCTGTGCAATCAGATCACGCGCACGTCGACTCGCCTGATCTATACGATTTAAATACTCTGCAAGTTTATTGCTGCTTTCGTCTTGAGACTTTGTAAATCTGGCCAATGCGAGACTGGTGTATCCCATGATGCTGGCAAGAATATTGTTAAAGTCGTGTGCAATACCTCCCGTGAGCTGACCAATCGCCTCCATCTTCTGAGCCTGCTTTAGCTGTTTCTCCACTTCACGCTGTTCACGCTCCATCGCTTTGCGCTTACTGACATCGCGCTTTATAGCAACAAAATGGGTAATCTCCCCCCGCTTATTGATCACCGGCGTGATGGTCTGCTCCTCATGGTAGAGCGCACCATCCTTACGGCGATTAATCATCTCGCCCTGCCACGACTCCCCAGTGGTTATCACTCCCCACAGCTGGTTATAAAACGCTTCGCTTTGGGAGCCCGATTTAAGAAGTCGCGGGGTCTGCCCGACCATCTCATCAAGCGCATATCCGGTTACCCTCTCCGTTGCTGAGTTAGCCCACTCGATGACACCTTCACCGTCAGTAATAAGGACAGCATCGTCCGTCGATTCAAGCACCGCTCTCTGTAGCAGCAGTTGTCGTTCGTTACTCGTCTGCTCACTGATATCCTGAATGGTACCCATGATATGTGAGAGTCGGCCATTGTCGTCAAAATGGACGTGTCCACGCATGATAACGGTACGCTCACCGACATCACGTCGCTCAACCCTGAATTCGATATCGAGTGGTAGATAATGTTTTCGAGTGTTTTCGATGGCCTTCATAACCACCTGCCGATCTCTGGGTTGAACGATTGCGAGCAGTGTTTCGAAGGATGGTTTGATAGAGACCGGTAAAAAGCCGAAGATCAGGAAAATCTCATCGGACCAACGCATCTCACTGGTCTGTTTGGACCAGACCCAGCTACCCAGGTGGGTGATATGTTGAGTCTCTCTGAGGCTCTCTTCACTCGCCTTTAGCGCCTGCTCCGTAGTACGTCGCTCAAGCCGATTTCTTATCGCCGTTACGCCAAAGGCCAGATTGTCACTAAGGCGCACCAGGAGTGAGACCTCATCACTATCAAAGGCATCGTTCTCAGAGGCGTAGATTAATAAGACACCAAAGGCTACGCCCTCCTCAATCAACGGTAGACCTATTACTGAGGCGTAACCGCGTGATGTCGCCTGCTCACGCCACGGTGCAAACCGCTCATCTGTCTGCACGTCCCTGATGATGGCGGGTTGAAGGTTCCGAATCGCTAACCCACCCGGTCCCTGACCACGAGCATATTCGGCCCAGGTAAGGTTCGCACTCTCAAGATAGCCATCCTCAAACCCCGACTTTGCCACAGGCAAGATAGATTTATTGATATCGTGTTGAACGGTACCTACCCATGCCATGCGATAGCCACCACTATGGGTGATAACCTCACAGATATTGCTAAACAGTTCAGCCTCAGTTTTAGAACGGATGACTGCCTCATTGCAGGCACTTAGTGTCTGCAACGCACGATTTCCACTTTCGGTTATGTTATCGACCACTATTAATGACCATCAATTAAGGTAGCCGATCGGGATCGGTATGGTCAGAGTGGGGGGTGGAAGAGAAAGTCTTGGTATACATTGAGTAATGAACGGGTGAACTATCGCAGAGCACTACGCATCAAGTATCTTCGCCACGCTACTGCTGAATTGCTGCAGATCGAACGGTTTTTTCAAAATGGATTCGGCACCAATGAGTTTGGCAATGGGTAGATAGTCAAACCTTCCGACAATCCCGCCGCCCCCTGAGATCGCCAGAATCTTTACATCCTTCTTCTCTTCTCGCAGCGCCATAATCAGATCGAGACCATTCATATCGGGCATGACCAGATCAGTGATAACCATATCGAAGTGGCCACGCCGATAACACTCAATGGCATCACGTCCATCAACGGCCTCTTCCACCTCATGCTCATGAACCTCAAGCATATCGCGTAGCATAGCCCTTACGGGCTCTTCATCATCAACGATTAGAATTTTTGCCATAGCCCACCATCAATTGCCGCTGATACCATTTCAATCAAAACAGTTCGATATCACCATCGTCCATGCTCTGCTGGTCGATGGCCTTGTGTTTTGTATTGTCGAATGTACCGTGCTCTTTCTGCAACACCCTGCGTAGCCGCTCGGCATGCTCATCAAAACGTGACACACCGTGGGACGACTTTGATGTCGCAAGATCATTACGCAGCTCTTTAACCATATCGAGAAACTCCTGTAATGCGGAGATTCGGTTTTCCATATGATCGACAAGTTGCTTGGTCATATCCTCAAACTGCAACGAGCGAACGGCCACGCCCACATTTTGGCTAATACTTTCAGAGATTGAGGAGACTGAACTGAGGTGATCTGAGACATAGTCATTCAGCGTTCCGATCTCACTCATCATCTCACCGATGTGGTCCTGAGAGTTCATCGACATACTCATGTCTTTGGATGCCATTCTGCCAACAATGCCCGCACCTTTATCCATCGTCCCCTTGGCAACCGCAAACTGCTCGCGGATCTGGTTGGAGAACTGCCGACTTCTGGATGATAGCGAACGGACCTCATCGGCCACCACAGCAAATCCGCGTCCTGCTTCACCTGCACGTGCAGCTTCAATGGCTGCGTTGAGTGCCAACAGATCAGTCTGTGAACTGATACCGTCAATCTCTCCCAATAGGTGGTCGACTTTATCAATCTGCGTCTTCATCAAATTCATCGTCTCAACCAGCTCCATGCTGTATGCACTCATTGCTGTGATGTTGTCGACAAACTCATTGATCAGCTCTTGTGAATCATCGATAAACTGCTTAACACTAGCGCCATCATCGCCATGGTTCGACATACGCTCTATCAGTTCATGCACCATCTCGGTCTGGCGACGTGCATCGGCCTCAAGACCGGTAAAGCTGGTGACCAGATCGGCTATGGCATTGCCCTGCAGATCACGCACCTGGGATAACTCAATGAGGATATGGTCGAACTGCTGTTTCACCTCGAGCTCGGTTGAATTCTGTAGCTGTACAAACTCCGCCTCCAGGCTGGCAACTCCATTCATATCGGGTGAGTCATCCTCTTCCACCTCAATCTCGATGCGAAGAAAGGCCCCAACTATCCAGGTAAGTGCCAGCAGTACGACAGAAACATATGAGGGCACATCCATGTCAGACAGGAATGGCTGTAGCAATAGAATCAGTAATGTAACCAGACTCTCAATCCAGTGCGTGGTGAATAGCTTTTTTATCCGATCAATCATCGTATCGCCTTGCATACATTTAAGTGTGACGTCCTGCCACGACTCGCCGCTGATCCGCTGATCCGCTGATCCGCTGATCCGCGGTCCGAAGCCGATTTACTGTTACCCATTTCTATCGGCCGATTTGGGTACTTCTGCAGCCAGATCAAGGAGTTTGTCCGCCACCTTGTTCAACGGCAGCACAAAATCGACACCTCCCTTGTTGACCGCCTCCTTAGGCATTCCCCAAACCACACAACTCTTCTCATCCTGAGCGATGGTAGGCGCACCCGCATCATGCATCTGACGCATGCCTGCAGCAGCACCATCAGCACCCATGCCTGTCAGTATCACGCCAATGGCGTTACTACCCACATTGCGTGCCACAGAATTCATCATCACATCGACGGCCGGACGATGACGGTTTACGGGGTCACTCTGATTGAGGCTAATCACATACCTTGCGCCATCTCGATTAACCTCCATATGGTAGTCGCCGGGTGCAACGAAGGCGTGACCCGGTAATACATAATCACCATTCTCTGCCTCTTTGACCTTCATCGCCGAGAGTGAATCTAGCCGTTCTGAGAAGGATTTACTGAACATGGCAGGAATATGCTGAGTAATCACTGTTCCGGGGGCATCGGCCGGCATCACCTCCAACACCTCTTTGATCGCCTCAGTACCACCGGTAGATGCGCCGATCGCGATCAAACGATGCGTTGCTTGATACGCCGCACCCGCTGCGAGTGACCTAATATGCCTCTGTGCTTGCCCTGCTGCGCCCTGCGGCTTAGTCTCTCTTGATGCCCGACCAAGCACCAGCATTGAGGCACTAGCAGCCGCCTTAACCTTCTCAACAATCACCTCAGCGTACTCTGCGATCGATTGAGAAACGTCCAGCTTCGGCTTACTGATGAAATCGACCGCACCAAACTCCAGCGCCTGTAGGGTCACGCTCGCACCCTGCTCGGTCAGGGTTGAAATCATGACGACCGGCATGGGTCTTAAGCGCATCAAGTTTTTGAGAAAGGTAATGCCATCCATGCGCGGCATCTCTACATCAAGCGTCAAAACATCGGGATTAAGCGCCTTGATTTTGTCGCGTGCGTCATAGGGATCAACTGCCGCTCCGACCACTTCAATCTCAGGATCAGCATCCAATATCTCTCTCAGCACCTGACGAATTAACGCTGAATCGTCGACTATCAAGACCTTGATCATACTTTTTCAAACTCATTTCTATTGTGATACGAGGTGGCCATAACGTCAGAACAACTCCACTTCGCCTGTAATAGGCTGTGTATCGATATCGTGTATATACGCCTCTTCACGCTTGATGATCGTATCGTTATGCAGCGATTTCAGTTTCTTAACTCGTGCTTTGCCTGTTTTGGGGAAAAAGACGACTTTGCGTGGATATATATCCCCCACATCCTCGGACAATATATCCAGACACTCGGTCTGTAAAAAGTGATGAATTCGGGGAGTCGCTATTTTTGCGGAAGCTTGTTTTGGGCATCCAAGCCCAAGCAAGCGGCAAATACTTAACGCGACCGTTTATGCCTACGGCGCCCC